>CANSLE010000030.1 GCA_947647645.1 uncultured Microbacterium sp. | reverse complement strand
TCCGCGGCGGTGGTCACCGGTCGCGTCGATGCCGACGGGACCAGCGTCTTCACGATCACGGCGGCGACGTGGCGGCCGACGGTGCTGCGGTACACGGCCGTCCCGGATGCCGCGGCCCTCGCCGCCGCGGTCGCCGATGCGGACGGGTACTACACGGACCCGCTGGGTGCGGCGGACTGGCGCCGCGGCGTCAGCGTCGTGCTGGCGGAGGAGATCCGGAGGGAGCTGGCATGAAGTGGGTCGTCGACGGTGCCGAAATGGATGCCGAGCCGCGCGCGGGCCAGTGCCTGCGCACCCTCCTGCGGGAGACCGGTCACACGCAGGTCAAGAAGGGCTGCGACGCCGGCGACTGCGGCGCCTGCACGGTGCTCCTCGACGGCGCACCCGTGCACGCGTGTCTCATCCCGGCGCGCCGACTCGAGGGGCGCACCGTGACAACCGCCGCGGGGCTCGCTCCCGGCGACGAGCTGCACCCCGTGCAGAAGGCGCTCGCGTCGGGCTTCGGCTTCCAGTGCGGGTTCTGCACGCCGGGCGTGAGCGTGACGGCATCCACGCTCTGCGCATCCGACCTCGACGACCTCGACCGTCGCCTCAAGGGCAACCTCTGCCGGTGCACCGGCTACCGCCCGATCCGAGAGGCCGTCATGACCGCCGTCCGCGAAACGGGACGGGCGATCGCATCGCCGGCATCCGCTGTCCCCGATGACGCCGCGGACGCGCACCGCGTCGGGCGGTCTGTCGCCCCGGAGGCGGGCCCGCGGCTGACGCAGGGGCGCGAACCCTTCACGTTCGACCTCGAGCCCGATCACCCCGCCGCCCACGCCCTGGTGCTGCGCCTCGTGACGAGTCCGCACGCCCACGCGCGCATCACCGCGATCGACACCGCCGCGGCGCGCGCCGTGCCCGGCGTCGTCGCGGTGTTCACTCACGAGGACGTCCCGAACGTCCGCTACTCCACGGGCCGGCACGAGCATCGCACCGACGACCCCGACGACACGCGCATGCTCGACGACGTGGTCCGCCATATCGGCCAGCGGGTGGTCGCCGTCGTCGCGGAGAGCGCCGAGGCCGCGGACGAGGCGTGCCGGCTCGTCCGCGTGGATTACCTGCCACTGCCCGCCGTGTTCGACCCCGACGAGGCGCGGCGCCCGGGTGCCCCCCTTCTGCACCCCGAGCGCACGCCCGAGGACCGCGTCGACGAGGCCGGTCGCAACGTCATCGCGAGCGTGCACTCCGGGCCGGACGTCGCGGAGGCGCTCCGTGCGAGCGCGGTGACCGTCGCCGGCACCTGGCAGACCTCACGCGTGACCCACGCCCAGCTCGAGACGCACGGCGCGATCGGCTGGCTCGACGACGACGGCCGGCTTGTGATCCGCTCCTCCACGCAGGTGCCGTTCCTGGCTCGCGACGAGCTCGCGCACATCTTCGGGCTCGACCGCGACCGCGTCCGGGTGCACACCGCCCGGCTGGGCGGCGGCTTCGGTGGCAAGCAGGAGCTGTTCACCGAGGATCTCGTCGCCCTCGCCGTGCTGCGGACGGGCCGGCCCGTCGCTTTCGAGTTCACGCGCGCCGACGAGTTCCAGAGGGCTGCCGTACGGCATCCGATGCGGGTGAGCGTCACGCTGGGAGCCGATGCCGACGGGCACCTCACCGCGATGGCGATCGACCTGCTGAGCGACACGGGCGCCTACGGCAACCATTCCCGCGGCGTCATGTTCCATTCGCTCGCCGAGTCGACGACCATCTACCGGGTGCCGCTGAAGCGGCTGGACGCCGAGGTCGTCTACACGAACAACGTCCCGTCGGGCGCGTTCCGCGGGTACGGTCTCGGTCAGGTGGTGCTCGGTGTCGAGTCGGCGATGGACATGCTGTCGGAGCGACTGGGCATCGACCCCTTCGAGCTGCGTCGACGCAACGCCGTCACCCCGCGGGACGACCCCGGCCACGACGACCTCGTCTGGGGCAGCTACGGCCTCGATCAGTGTCTCGATCTCGCGGAAGCGGCGCTGCGGCGGGGGAACGGTGTGGAGGCCCCCGCGGGGTGGCTCGTCGGGGAAGGAGTCGCCGCGGCGATGATCGCGACGATGGCGCCCTTCGGACATATTGCGCATACGAGCGCGACGCTCCGCACGGACGGCACCTATCTGCTTCGGGCGGGCACGGCGGAGTTCGGCAACGGCACGACCACCGTGCTGCGGCAGATCGCGGCCACGGACCTCGCCGCCGACCCGGCCCGCATCGCGCTGTGGCATGCCGACACCGACGCCGTCACACACGACACCGGGGCGTTCGCGTCGGCCGGCATCACCGTGGCGGGCACGGCGCTGCACGCCGCGTGCCTCGCTCTCGCGCGCGAGCTCCGCGGCCGCGCCGCCCAGCTCACCGGCACGGATGCCGAGGACGCCCGACTCATGCCCGATGGGGTATACACGCGGGTCCGCGCGGTCTCCTTCGCCGAGCTCACCGCCGAGGGTCAGATCACCGCGGACGGCAGCGAGCTCGGAGCCCAGCGCTCTCTCGCCTTCAACGTCCATGCGGTGCGCGTCGCGGTCGATCCTGCGACCGGGACGGTGCGCATCCTTCAGTCGATCCAGTCGGCGGATGCCGGATTCGTGATGAACCCCGCGCAGTGCCGCGGCCAGATCGAGGGCGGTGTCGCCCAGGGCACCGGCAGCGCCCTGTACGAGGAGGTCATGGTCGAGGAGGGGAAGGTCACCACCCCGGTCTTCCGGCTGTACCGGGTGCCCCAATCGGGAGACGTCCCCGACACCGAGGTGTACTTCGCCGACACCGCGGACGAGCTGGGACCGTTCGGGGCGAAGTCGATGAGCGAGTCCCCGTACAACCCGGTGGCTCCGGCGATCGGCAACGCGATCGCGCGCGCGCTCGGCGCCCGGCCGTTCGTCCAGCCGTTCCGCCGCGACCGCGTCTGGCGGTTGGCCGCGCACCGCGGCGCCTGACCCGGCGCGGGGTCGCCGCGCTCAGTGCGGGTGGCCGCGGAGGGGGAGGACGGCGGCCGGCAGCTCGTGGATCCTGGCCGAGGCCTCTGCGGCGAGAGGGTTGGTCGACGCCCCGTCGGCGTTGACGAGACGCCCGCCGACGTAGACGGCCTTCAGGTTGCGCGGGCTCATCGCGAGCACGTACGAGCGCACCGGATGCCAGAGCGGTCCGACGTCGGGCCGACGCGGATCGACGACCACGAAGTCGGCGAACTTGCCCACCTCGAGTGAGCCGACCCGGTCGGCGACCCCCATGATCTCGGCCGATCCGAGCGTGTGCAGGCGCAGCATCCGCTCGGGCATCATCGCCAGCGGGTCTTTCGTGCGCGCCCGCTGCGCATAGATGCCGATCCGCATGTTCTGCCACGGGTCGCTCACGTCCGTGCAGGCCTGGTCGTCGAGGCCGACGCCCACCTTCATACCCATCTCGAGCATCTCGGGCACGAGCGCGGTGCCCGACGCGAGGCGACCGTTGGATGCCGGCTGCCACGACATCGCCGCACCCCCGGCGACCGACTGCGCGATGATCTCGGGAGTCGTCTGGATGAAGTGGCCGAACACGAGTCCGAGCTCGAGCGCGCCGGCATCGCGGTAGAGCGCGAACTTCGACTGCTGGTGCTCGACCGCCTCCGGCGACTCCAGGAAGTGGGCCTGGTTCGTGACCCCGTATCGGCGCATCGCCTCAACCTCGAAGGCCGCGGCATCCGGGTGGGGCGACCACTGCACCTGGCCCATGATCGATGAGCCGAGGGCGTAGTCGGGATCGAACGTGCGGGTGTGGGCGACCGCGGCGGCGAAGCGGTCGAACACCTCGTCCGTGGTGCCCGCCGTGACATCCATCCCCGTGGCATCCACGAAGCGGATGCCGGCGTCCCGCGTGCCGTCGGCCTGGCGCCAGTGGTAGTCGAGATCCCGCAGGCCGGCGGCGCCGGTGCGCTTGCCGTCGACCATCGGCTCCCACGCCTGGAGCGGGTCGGTGAAGTTGTAGGCGCTCGTGACGCCGTTCGACAGGAAGTCGAGCGCGCCGTGCAGGGTGGACCAGTAGAGCTGGTCGGCGCTCATGTGCGCGGTGGTGCCGAGCATCGCGTCGCACCAGCCGTAGAGGGTGTCGGCGACGCCGAGGCCGCGCAGGCCGCTCGTGAACAGGTGTGAGTGACTGGACACGAAACCGGGCGCGACGAAGGCGCCCGCGACGTCGAGGGTGTCGTCCGCTGTCGTCCCGAAGGGCGGGGTGCCCGCGCCGAGAGCGGCAATGCGTCCGTCGTCGCCCACGAGCATCCAGCCGTCCTCGACGTAGCCCGGGTCGTCCGTGCCGGCGGGAACGGTGATCAGACGGGCGTGCGTGACAAGGAGCGACATGCTCTGCACGCTAATCAGGCGATGTTTCCGACCTGTCACGGCACGGAAACGCCCGTGGATTCTCGGGACGCAGCATCCGACCCCATCTGATGGGTCGGACACTCACACGTCCAGCGCCGGACACTCATCTTCCGCGGGGAACTCCCCACGCGCGCCCGGGCTCCGAACAGGCGACACCCACTGCCTCGCCCCCGCGCCTAGATTCGTGAGCCGAGAGAGCGCGAGCCGGAGGATGGCATGAGAGACGTCACAGCGAAGGTCCTGTGCCTCGTGGGGTGTCTCTGCGTGGTGGCCGCCGCGGGCTTCGTAGGTCTCACCTCCGCGGGCTATTCGGACTCCACCTTCGCGGTCGCGAAGATGACGACAGCCGCGTCTCCCGCACCCAGCGCCGTGACCACACTCGAATGGAGGTTGGCGCAGTACCAGCCGTACTGGCCCGTTCAGATGCAGATCACGTACTCCAAACCCTTCTACGTCGCTCGCATCACGTCCTCCCGGGAAGCGGACCCCAGCGTCTTCGTGGTCACGCAGAAGCAGGAAGAGGCGCAGAGCTTCTCCTTCTCCAAGGGCGCGGCCGGCCCGCTCAAGCCCGTGGGTTCCGACCTCTGTGTCACCGTCAACCTCCCCTCTGCGCCCACCTCCGACCAGAAGGATCCCGCCGTCACTTTGGAGAAGTGCACAGGGTCATACGGTCAGACCTTCACGTTCAGCGATCCCGTCGGCAGTTGGTACGCCGGAACGTATGCCGACGGATACGGAACCCCGATCTGGCGGAGCCGGGCCTCCGGATTCAGAACCGCGGATGTCGGCGATGGAAAAGACCGCAAGTACTACGCCCTCGACATGAGGAGGCTGGATACCCAGCCTGAGGCGCGACTCACCGGAAAGCCGATGTCGGGCACAGCGCCCGGCTGGTATTCCCCCCTCGTCTACATACCGAGCATCACTGCCTCGTAGCTTCGTCGGGCACGCGGACCTCCCGAAGGCCCTCAGGAAGGAAAGACCCGTGCAGAAACGAGTCATCACACTCGCTATCCTCGCCGTCGCCGTGCTGACGCCGGTGGCGATCACGAGCGCGGGGTTCACCGACACCACCCACGCCGCATCGACGCTCAGCGCCTCAGCCGCGCGCATGGACTCCCCGCCGGTGTATTTCAACTCTGCGAGCGGATCGGGGCTGTGGATCACGCAGTCGGGCGAACTCTACGTGTCGGGGGACAGACGCGCCGGAGACGGTGCCGGCGGAACGACGGCCAACAGTGCTCCCCCGACCAAGGTGGCGATCCCGAGCGATGTGCGCATCGTCGACGCAGTGGGAGGGAGCACCGATTTCGACTACCCGACAGGCGAGAGCTGGTATGCGGCTCTGGATGACCGAGGACGCATCTGGACCTGGGGCACGGCTCAGAACGCTTTCAACGGCGAGAAAGGACGTGACTCGATCGGGAGGGGGCACCTCACGCAGGCCCAGCAGTACGAGGCCGGCTTGGTGATCACGGCGGACCGCCAGGTGCTCACGGGCATCATCAGGATCGCGCGAACCGAGAACCAGATCCTCGCGCTGGACGCGGAGGGCAACCTGTGGACGTGGGGCAGCATCGACAACATCGCCCGCCCGGATGGACGCAACCTCGCCACTGCCTACCCCATCGTGTCCAACGACACCTGCTGGACGCCCGGGTACGGGAGTTGCACCTCCGGGAGCGCCGACACTGCGGGGAAGGTGAGATGGCGCTCCGTCTGGAACGGTGCGAACCTCGGTCTGGGTGTGGGGCGCAATGGGTTGATTTACACCTGGGGGTGGGACAACTCGAACGGTCTTCGGCCGGGGCAGGTGAAAACGTTCGCTCCCACGCTCAATGAGGGAGCCAATCTCGCCCTCTTCGCCGCCTACCCGGACATCTACAAGACCGCGGCGGGCGAGGTCTACGACCCGACGGTGCAGACCACGGCTGAGGCTCGGCACTGGCGGTACACCGCGATCGTCCAGGCGATGAAGGACGCCGTCCTTCCGGGGTGCGACTCCACTCTCGGTCAGCTAGAGAGGGCGGACGGCACGTGTCCCGTGCGCCAGGCCGCGATGTTCGATCTTGCAGGCAGTTTCCTCCTCCAAAACGGTGCGCTGTACACCTGGGCCATCAACGACAACCGCAATGGATTCGCGTTCCTCGGTCGAGCTACGACGACCGACTCGGCGTGGAGCCTGGATCCGACGTATCGATACACGCCGGGACGCGTGATGATCGCCGGTCATCCCGCGACTTTCCGTTCCTACAATGCGACCCTCGTGAGCGTCACAGCGATCACGAGCACCGGCGAGGTCTTCGGATGGGGGCTGAACGCGTACTGCCAGGCCATCGGTCGCCACTTGGACTCCTCGGTGCCGTGCGCGACACGGGTCCCGAAGGAGCGGGTGCTCCTCCCCACGCGGGTCCAGGGTCTCGACGGCGTCGCCGTCCAGGAGATCCGAACGGCGGCGTGCACGACGTGGGCTCTGACGAACGACAACGGTCTTTACACCTGGGGCGGCGCACAGGGCATCGCGTCCTTCGATTTCGCCTGGTGCTGGAGCTACAACTCGGGGGTGCAATCGTACTCATTCCTCGACGTCGCCGACCCGACCTCTCCCTCCTCCGTCTTCTCGCAACCGGTGCGTCAGATAGCGACGGGAACTGTCAGGGTGAGATGAGGGGAGACGCACCGAGACGGTACCGTCCGGAGACATCGCTGACATCCCTCGCGACGCCACATGCCCTTGCGATGACTCAAGGGCCCTTCGGTCGTTCGGCCCGGCAGAACGATCAGCGGCTGATCAGGTGGAACAGTTCCTGTCGGTTCGCCGCGCCGGTCTTCTTCAGGGCACTGTGGATGTGGTTCTCGATCGTCCGGACGCTCAATCCCAGCCGGGACGCAATCGCCGCGTTGGAGTGGGTGCGGGCGAGCAGCGCGATCTCGATCTCCCTGGATGAGAGCGTGTCGGCGCCGCCCGCAGCCCCGGCGCCGCGCGCGGTCGAGGCGGTGACGAGGATGTCCGCGTCTGCAGTGAGCGCGTCGAGGGCACGCCGAATCGCCGTGCCGAACTCTGACGACGTGCCGGCCTCCTGACGGCTTCGCGCCGCGAGGATGAGAGCCGCCAGGGGAGCGGTGCGGTCATCGCCGTACTCGTGCGCCAGAGTGACGAGACGCTCGGCGTCTGAGAACGACGCCTCGGCCAGCTCGAGGAGCTTCTGTGGATCTTTGCCGTAGGCCTCGACCATGTACTCGCGGAAGAGCTCCAGCGATGACCGCTCTGGCCAGATCGCGAGCCCGATGCGCACGGTCATCAACGCGGCGAAGAGGCGTCGCTGCCCCTTCAGACGCTCGGTGAAGCTGCGCATCGTCTCCATTGCGGACGTGGGGTCGTGTTGGATGAGGAGACGGAGGATCCCACCGAGCTCGCCTTGCATCCCCGGAAGTGCGTCGTCGGCAACGTCCAGGCTCTCGGCTTCCGCCTCGAAGAACGCGGCGATGCTCGTGTCCCCCAGCCACAGGTTGATGAAGGAACCCATCCACAGCAGGGACCGGTACAGAACGTTGTTGACCGCGCCCGAGGGGCCGTAGGACAGGGCGCTGTCGACGACGTCGAGGGCCTCGCCCCAGCGCGCGAGGCCGAGCAGGGACAAGGAAGCGACGTAGGCGTGGAGCAGGATGCCCGAATGGTCGCGGGCTTCCTGCGCCTCGTGGAAGAGGGCGAGACTGCGCTCGAGCGCGCGAGTCGCCTCGCCACCGACGAGGTGGGTGAGGGCCTCCACGAATCCGACGAACCGCCCCACGATCTGCAAGCCCGACACCGGAACGCGCGATGCCCATTCCGCCGCGACGGCGAACCGGCCCTCAATGAGATTGACGTAGGCGAACGTGGAGATGCACAGGGCTTCGCCGGGCGTTCCCACGATGCCCACCTCCGAGAACACCTGCAGCGGATCCTCGCCTATGCTGCCGGACCCGTGCGAGAGGAGCCGGCCGAAGATGTCGAGGGCGCGAGCCCACACCGGAAAGAGCGACACGAGCTCGCGGAAGATCTCCGGCGACCGCGCGTCCCCTCGGCGGCCCCGCCCCGCCCACAGCGAGTGGAGGAAGGCGAAATCGAAGCCCTCCTCCGGTGTCGTCGCAGAACTCAGGGCGGTGCCGTCGAAGACTGTGCGCAGAGTGCGCTCGCTGCGCGGTACGTCCAGCAGCGTCTGCACGTACGGAAGAGCCGTGCGCACCGTGGGCGACTCCTCCCACGCCGCAGCGAGCTCCAGGAGGCGCTGGTCGACGTGCTCACGGAAGCCGCGGACCGCGAGTGCCACACCCCCCTGTGTCAGCGCGCCGGGCGCGAAGGGCGACGAGGTGCCCGAGTCGGCCTGGAGCACGGCGAAGGCATGACCGGACGTGTCGAGGAAGAAGTCCTTCAACGCGGGCGGGTTCAAGGCGATGCTGTGACCTCCGGAGGTCGTGATCATCGATATCAGGCCTCGCCCCTCGAGATCCTTCAGCGTCTGCTCGTCCAGCCGGGTGCACGCCTCGGGCTGCGGACGTGAATGGACCACGGCCAGGTGTTCCAGGCCGTCGAACGACGATGCGTCCAGACTGGACAGCCGGGTCTCGAGCCACGCGTCGGTGTGGGGATTGCGCAGGTTCTGGCTCGTCATGACCCACCGGTCTCCGCGCAACTCGATCAGCCCGCTGTCGCGGGCGCCGTCGAGGGTCGCGAGCGCGAGGCCGGTGATGCCGTGGGACTTCGCGAAGATGCGCGAGACGATCTCCGTGTCCGGGCGTCCCCCGAGACGGTCCTGAAGCAATGCCGCCGTCGCCACGAAATCCAGCGGACGGAGGTCGACGCGCCTCCCCGGATCCCTCGTGTAATGGATGCCGTTGCGCACCAGCGCCCCGATACTCCACGTGCGCGAGAGGACGACCGGCGCGCCGGTGCGATCGGCGGCCGCCTGGATCACGCTCAGCGTGCTCCGATCGACGTTCTCGATGCTGTCGATGATGATGGCGCGCTGAGGCGTCGCGAGCAGGGCAGCAGCCGCGGCATCGACGAGACCGGCATACGACACCGGGGACCGCGACGGAGGGAGAGTGAGCAGGGACTGCTGGAGGGCGAAGAACTCCCTGTCCCGCATGTACGCCGTTCCGGTGATCACGAGCAGCGTGAACCCCTCCGCTTCCAGGGCGTTTCGCAGCGACGTGAGGAGCGTCGTCGCTCCCACGCCGCCCGGGCCGCAGACATGGGCGGACCGGCCCGCGCGCACGCAGGAGAGGAGGGTTCTGAGTTCGTAGGTGAACATGAACATGGTCTCCCCACTCTGTCACCGCAGGGTCGTTTCAACTAGACACGACCGTGCGGCACGGGGCCCTGCGGCGCGGTCACCGCCCGTGTCGTCGGCGCGGTCGAACGAAGCCGCTGAGCAACACGGCGAACACGAGGAGAAGCAGCGCGGTCATGATCAACGGCGATTTCACCGCCGCGGCGACATACCCGGCTCCCGGGATCGTCACCACCAGCCGGCCTGCCGAGCGGACGACGTACGGGTCCGGGTCGACGGTGGCGTTGGCGTCGCCCTTGAGCTCCAGCGTGGCGAGCTCATCCTGCACGCTGGTCGACACGATCCGGTGGGTGACGAGTCCTCGACCCCGCGGACGCTCGACGGTCACGATGTCACCCGCGCGGAGCCCGTCGGCCGGCGTCGGTGCGACCAGCAACAGCGATCCAACCGGCAACGTGGGCTCCATCGACCCGGAGACGACGACCTGGGGGCGCAGCTGGAACGCAAGGCACACGACGACGATCACGACCGTGGTGATGCCGACGACGGCGCCCAGCCAGAGGCCGGCCGAGCGCAACAGTCGCAGGAGACGAGAACCCGGGCGCGAGTCGAGACGGGGTCCCTGACGTGGAGTCGCCCGCGGTCCGGTCGCCGAGACGACGGTGGAGGTGTTCATGGGAGGTGCCTTTCCTAGGATGGGTGATTGACGGGGGCCGTCACAGCGACTCCCCGATGACCTGGATGCCGAGATCGAAGGCTCCGCCGGACAGGCCACGAAGGTGGGGATCGTCCAAAAGGTGAACCTTCACCGTCAGCGTGCGCACGGAGCCGACCGCGGACGCCGGCACGGCGTCGCCGTCTGCGAGCCGCACCCCGGCCGGGGGGACGACCCCGAGGTCGGCACGAAGGGCATCCCCCGGCATCGCGGCTCCCGCCGCGGGCTCGTCCGGGGTGCCGGTCACCACGACCGTGCTCGACTCGGCGGCATCCATCGACACGCTGTAACGGACGAACGGGGCGAGTGTGCCGGTTCCGGTGATACGAAGCGTGAAGCGGCCATCCGCGGCGACGGAGTTGTTGAAGACCGCCAGCGTGAGAACAGCCGTGTTTCCCGGAACGAAGTCGCCGGAATCGGAGTAGGCGTAGGTCACACTGCGGTCTGCGGACTGTCTCACCTTCCCCCCGGCGTCGCGGATCGCGACCCCGAACTGCCCGGAGGCAGTGACCTCGACCGCTGCCGCATCGGTGAACATGGCCCATGACGGAGCGGCGAGAGCGCTGACGAGGGCGATACCGCACAGGCTGGCCGCGATGCCCAAGAGCCGCGCTGAGCGGCGCCCGCCGCCGCCGAGCAGCAGTCCCGCGACGAGGACAAGAACGGCTCCCGTCGTGACGACCAGGATCGTGAACTCGCCATTCAGGCCGGTCGCAGCGAGCAGACCACCCGGTACGAGTCCCTCGCTACCGACTCGCAGCGCGACCTCCGCGGCGGCTGTGCGAAACGAATCGTCGGCGCGTGTCGGCGTGCGCGCGACGAGCGACACGCACACGCTCTCATCGGCACCGAACCGACCGAGATCGATGCGAGTCCGCCGCAGCTCGTCCGCGCTGAGCTCATCGGCGAGGACGGTGTCGTGGCCGTCTCGGAGGGTGAAGCGCAGTCCATGCTCCGGCGCCAACGCCGGTCCGGCCGCCGTGGGCACGGTGAGCACGGCGGTGCGCGCGTACCCCTCCGGCGATGCGCAGAACCTCGCGGCAGCGGTGTGCCCGGGCGCCGGCGCGCGAACGTCGATCCGATGATCCGCCTGTGCCCTCGCCGGTGCGGGTATCGCTCCCCCCGCGATCAGGGCCAGGCCGAGGGCCAGCACGAAGACCGCGGCCGCACGTCCGCCGCTGCGCCGACGGCTGCGGCTGCGGCGTCGCCGGGTGGACACGGTCACAGGGATCAAGGGAGGTCCTCCTCGAGGGAGACGGTGCGCCCGCCCACCGTCTCGGCGGTGATGGCGATCGCCGGCGTCACCGGCGCGTTGAACGCCGCAGGAGGTGCGGTCGGCGCGAGCCACACACGCACCGTGATGGCCAACCCGGTCCCGGCGTCGGGGGTGGGCAGGACGAGCCCTGCCCCATCGTTGAGCGCGGCGATGGCGTCTGCCCCCAGCGGTGTTGCCGATGGCAGCAGGCTCGCCCCCTTCGCGCGGACGTCGAACAGGAGCCATGATCCCGGGGCGGGAGAGGGATCGTGCAACGTCGCCCGTAGCACCACGTCCCGGGAGGGCGTGAGCAGCTGGACGGTCACGGTGAATGAGGCCGTCGGCACCGACGGCGGCCGGGACGACACGCTCGCGAGGTAGGCGATGCTCTGGGCGCCGTCGCGGTCCACGGTGACCTGATGGGGGTGCGCGGAGTCGGGATACCGGTCCTTCTCGGACGGCCCCTGGGCCAGGCGGATGCCGCCGGACTGGGTCGTCGCGGCATCCACACCACTCGTGAACGCCGCGCTCGTCCCGACGATGAAGGGCGCGGACAGGGCGAGAAGAGCCGCAGTGGCCGCGGCGAGAAGGGGCGCCCGACGTCGCTCACGCGCGGGTGCGCGATGGGAGGTGACCATCTTCATTCTCCGGTGACGTCAGCGGTTCTCGGCGTGCACGCGGACGAGCACGCCCGTGGTGCGATCGAGGAGAAGCGATGGTGTGTCGGCGGGCACGCGCACGGTCAGGATGACGCGTCGCACACCACCCGCAGGGACGTCCCTGTCGACGACGCCGTCGACACGACCGGTACCGTCGAATATCGTTCGCCCCTCCACGGCGCCGTGGAACCTGATGTGGTCGAAGAACTCGTCCTGCTTCGCGCCCTGTGCGGGCGCAGTGATGATCATCGTCACCTCGCCGGCGAGGTCCTCGCTGGCGTTGCGGACGAACAGATAGATCACGACACCGCCACCGGGCTGCAGATCGAGCGGTCCGCCGTCTGCGGTGAGGGGCAGCACGTATCGCCGGCCGCCTCCCGTGTGCCAGTCGCCGGGCGCCGGGCGCCAGCGGCTGTCGGTCGACGCAGCGACCGACAGTCCGAAGGCATCCGCTCCTGGCGCAGCGAACACGACGACGCCATCCTGCATCCCGCGCGGCACCCCGAGCGTGGCCGTCACCGCACCCGAGCCCAGCAGGAGCGCCCCTGCCGTGACGAGCAGGATCGCGGATGAGCGTCGTCGTGCCCGCATGCGATCAGTCCTTGTTCTTCGATGTGCCGTCGATGACGGCCTGAAGGGCGACCGCCCCGCCGTTCGCGGCGTCCGTCGCCGTCTGCGTCGCTCCTTCTTTCAGCGTGAGCTTGAGGTACAGCACGGTTCCCGCCTTGGCATCCAGCGTCGAAAGATCGACCGCAGCGCTCTTCGAGCCCGTCTCTGCGGGAACCGTCACGCCGGTCTTGGTCCACGTCGTCGGAGCCGTCGAGGCGTCAGCCGTCTCGGCCACATCGACCGAGAGGAGCTTCATGTAGGCCTCGTTGCGGGCGACCTGGTCCGGCGTGGATGCGGCCGGCGTCGTGTTCTTGAGGGAGAGCTTCAGCGTGGACTTCCAGTTCTTCGACTCGTTGAGCACGGGGATCTTCACGACCACCGAGCCTCCGGGAAGGAGATTGCTCGCACCCGGGATGTCGGCGATCGCCGCGGAGTCGGGGAAGGCTTCGACCCATGACTTCACGTCGCTCACCTTGTTCTCCATCCCCGTCGACACCTGGATGTTGTACGCGTTGTCCGTGCTGCCGAAGCCGCCGCCGCCGTTCAGGTCGAGCAGCGCCGTGTCGGTGAAGTAGGCGCTCGTGGCAAGCGCACCGGCGCCGAACACCGCGCCGAGCGCGAGGAAGGCCCTCCTGCGACCGCGGCGGTCATCGTCTTCTTGCGTGGCCGTCGTCTCGATAGTTGATGTCATGGCGATCCGTCCCTTGCCTCTGTGGTGTGCGTGGTCGCATTCACGATGCGAACCGTTCGGGATCACTCCACAGCACGCGATCTCGCGCGGGTGCTCGCTGTCGGGGAATGAGCGCCGCGGAGGGCCGTGTCACCGTCGAATGAGTGGTCGGCGCGTCGCCGGGAGCGCCCGCGTAAGCACCGGGCCCCGCCCCGGGCGGCGATGTCCGGCGGCGCCGCTCCCGCGCAACGGCCAGCGCGCAGCGTCCTCTCCCCGCGCCACTCAAATCGCCCCGGACGACACTCAACACCGCACTCCGGCGCGGAGTGCGCACTCGGAGACCTGCCGCGGCTGTGTTCCCGTGATCTCCGGTGCGCACGGGAGGGAGCGCCTTCGACGCGCGAAAGGGGAGATGACCATGACGGTGACCCAGACAACGGTGACGACGACGGGGGCTCGATCGTTCGAGAGGGAGCGCAATGAGTCCCTCCGCGTCGCACGCGGCATCCTCCTGGGGGTGATCTTCTCGTCCCTGTTCTGGACCGTCGTCGTCGCGGGCTCACGCCAGGTTGGCGCTCTCCTCGGCTTTCCGTGACAGCTGCGTCCGTCTCGACTGAACGATGCGTCAGACCCGCGCGGTGCCGCGCAGCAGCACCGCTTCGGCCAGGGCGCGGATGCCGTGGGCGACATCACCCGCCGAGACGGACTCGTTGGGGTGGGGGCTGATCCCTTCAGGGTTGCGCAGGAACAGCATGCCGACGTCGGTGACCGCGCCCAGCGCCATGCCGTCATGGCCGGCGCGGCT
>CANSLE010000029.1 GCA_947647645.1 uncultured Microbacterium sp. | reverse complement strand
TCGCGCTGGATGTCGCGGAGGCCCTGGCATCCGTGGTCGGAGAGCTGCTCTCGGCGCGCTGACGCGCGTCCGTAGGATGGGGGGATGACGAGGCGGAGCGTGCTGTGGGCCGCCTTCGCGATCGTGCACGTCGCCGTGGCCTGGCTGGGCTTCGTCATGCCGAACGAGCCGATGGGCGACGTCTACCGCGTCTACGAGCCGTGGTCGATCGGCGCCCTCCAGGGCTACGGGATCGTGGGTATCGACCAGGCGTGGGTGTACCCCCAGCTGGCGCTGGTACCCATGCTCCTCGCGCACGCGTTCGCGTGGATCGCCGGCTACACCGTCGCGTGGGCGATCGTGGTGATCGCCGCGGATGCCGTCGCCTTCGGCGTGCTCATCGGGCGCGCGCGGTCGGTGGGGCGCGGGAGCGCCGGGTGGTTCTGGCTCGCCTACATCGCACTGCTGGGCCCGGTCGGGCTCTACCGCCTCGACGGCCTCACCGTCGCGCTCGCCGTGCTCGGCTGCCTGTGGCTCGTCGGTCGCCCCTGGCTCGCCTCGGCGCTGCTGTCGGTTGCGACGTGGATGAAGGTGTGGCCGGCCGCCCTGCTCGCCGCTGCGGTCATCATCCTCCGCCGCCGCAGCGCGCTGATCGGCGGAGCGGCGTTGGTGAGCGCGGCCACGCTTCTGGTGGTGCTGACGCTGGGGGGTGGGGCGCACGCCTTCGGCTTCATCGGCGACCAGACGACCCGAGGGCTCCAGGTCGAGGCGCCCATCAGCATGCCGTACCTCTGGGGCGCGCTTCTCGGCATCCCCGGATTCTTCGTCTATTACGACCAGCACCTGCTGACGTTCCAGGTGGCCGGGACACAGATCGATCCGGTGATCGCCGCCATGACGCCCGCGCTCGTCGTTGCCATGCTCGCCGTCGCAGCGCTCGGGACCGCCGCGGCCTTGCGCGGCGCACGCTACGCCACGCTGTTCCCGACGCTGTCGCTCACGCTCGTGCTCGCGTTCATCGTGGTCAACAAGGTCGGATCGCCGCAGTATCTCTGCTGGCTCGTGCCGTCCCTCGTGGTCGGGCTGGTGCTCGACCGTCGGCGGTGGGCCGCCCCCGCCTCAGCCGGCCTCTTCGCCGCGCTGCTCACGCAGCTCGTCTATCCGTTGACCTACAACGGCATCCTGTATCCGCAGGTGGTGCCGGTGAGCCTGCTGACCCTGCGCAACCTCGTGCTCATCGCGATGTTCGTGTGGATGCTCGCGCGCCTGGTGGCGATCGTGCGCCGGCCGGTCGCCGCGGCGACCACGCGGTCGCGTCTCGTCGAGGCCGCGCCACCGCTCGCTCCTTGAGCCCGTCCCGTTCCCGTACCGACCCGAAGGAGCCCTCATGCTCGTCGCGTTCTCCGTCGCCCGCGGTGGCTGGTCTGTCGTACCGCACGACCTCGATGGTCACCGAGATCTGACATCGAGGACCGGGTGGCCCAAGGATAGTGGATCCAACCTCTGATCAGGCAAGAAAGGAACACCATGCTCGTAGCGTTCAGCGTAGCTCCGTCAGGAGGCGGCAACCCGGATGCATCCGTCCATGACGCGGTCGCGGCCGCGGTGAAGGTGGTCCGCGACTCCGGACTTCCGAACAGGACGACCAGCATGTTCACGGAGATCGAAGGCAGTTGGGAGGAGGTGATGGCTGTCGTCAAGGGGGCAGCGGATGCCGTGATGCCATTCGGCACTCGTGTCTCCCTCGTGCTGAAGGCGGACATCCGCCCTGGCTACGAAGGCGAGATCGAGGGCAAGATCGAGCGCCTGGAGAAGGCGATCGTAGAGGGTCAGTGAACACGAACGTCGTGGACCCGCACGTCGTTGGTCGGGCGGGGTTTCGCGGTCGTCGCGGGGCGGGTGCGACGCGTGCAGGTCGCGGTCTTGTCCCCCGAAAAGGGGACATGATCCGGCTCTTTCGTCACGAAAGGCCGTCATAAGGTGGAAGCCAGTCCGTCTCCTTCAGGTGAGACACACCACCGCGGGGTGCGGGGTGGGTGGGTGCGACAGAGGGGGAACTCTGATGGCCAACATGAACGTCACGTATGGGGAGATGACCTCACGCGCCGACCAGCTGATCGCGGGCCGTGATGAGATCAACACGACGCTGCAGGACGTCGACACGCAGATCGTGTCCCGCATCGGCCGCTGACCGGGGGCATCGTGACTGGTCGGCTATACGCTGATTTCGGTGTCATTTCTGGCGCATCCGTCGGTCTCCGTTCGGCAGCGGCAACGCTGCCGGGCTGGTCGTCGCTGTTCTCGGCGGGCCTGGGATCGACAGCGGTCCAGGCTGCTCTCGATACTGTTTCGTCGATTCATGCCGCCCGTGCAACTGCCGCGCGCGCGATGCTGGAGTCCACGTCGGTGACGGTCGAACACGCGGTGTCCGAGATGATCGAGGCTGATCAGAGCTTCGTGAGGACCCTCCCGTGAGCAGGCCGTGGACGTCGGCGAATCCGGGGTTGGGGGATCCCGCGGCTATTCGCAGTCAGGGTGGTGCGCGCCGCAGCCAGGCTGCGGACATCCGTGCCAGCAGCTCTCAGGTCGGTGCTGCTTCTTCCGGGGTGTCCTCCGGCTGGCAAGGGCAGGCGGGAACCGCCTTGGTCTCTGTCACCTCGTCTCTTCAGGGCGAGCTCGTTGACCTCGCGGCGCAGATCGACACGACAGCGCAAGCCCTGTTCCGCTACGCGAACGACGTCGAGTCGATCCAGCAACAGCAGAACGCGATCGGGGCCCGCCAAGCCGAGACGATGGCCGCGTTGACGCGTACCCAGGGCGCCGTTTCGGCACTGCGAAACGCCGAGGATACGGATTCGAGCGAACTGTACCGGGCGCACGGACAGGTTGAATCCCTGAACTGGCAGCTTCGCGGCTACGCGAACCAGCTCGATGCGCTCGCCTTGCAACGATCCGCCGCCGACAACACGGCGATCACTTCGCTCTCAGCATCCGGGGCTGGGGGTGCGCTTGCCGGGTTGCTGAGCGGGGCATCTACGGGTCTCACCGCTCTCGCAGGCGGGAGCCCCTCCTTGACGTTGGAGCAGTTGGCGGGCATGTCTGCGACGGAACTGGCGGCATTGTTCGCCCTGTATCCCGGGCTTGTCGCAGAGCTCCGAGAACGCGAATCGCCCGAGACGGTCGCGACATGGTGGGCGTCGTTACCGACCGCGGAGCAGACCGCGCTCGTGTTCGGCGCGCCGATGCTCATCGGGTCGCTCGGTGGGGTTTCGCCGGTTGCGCGCGTCGCCGCAAACAGGGTCAACGCCGCCGCCCGGATCGCAGCGATCGACGCGCGCATCGCGGAACTCAAGGCCATCCCCACCTCGGGAGGATTCTCCACCCCGGCGTACGGATATGACGCAGGCACTTTCGACGCGGAGATCACGAAGCTCACCGCAGAGCGCGGCTACCTACAGAAAGCCGTCGACGGCGCGGTGCAGTTGTATCTCTACGACTCCGACACGGACAGCATCATTGAGATGATCGGGAAGCCCGGCCCACAGACGACGACCACGATCACCTACGTGCCCGGCACCTACACCAGCGCCTTCAGCTTTTACGGCGGCGGCGTGCAACAGGTGGGACGATGGCTCAACAACAACGACCCGAACATCGTCGCGTTCGTCTGGAAGGTCGGCGAGTTCCCCGGTGAAGACAGCACCGCGGGGGGCTCCAACCTGCTTCGGATCGGCGAAGCGAACGACGAATCCGCAGCCCTCGCCAAAGGACGCCTCCTGGAGGGCTTCCAACAGGAGCTCCACACCGCGAGCCCCATCCTCGCCGCCACCCAGAAGATCGGGATGGGCCACTCGTGGGGCCTCCCCGCACTCACCTCGTCGGAGGTTGCTGACGCACATTATGACAAGGTCATCTCACTTGCGGGGGCGGGAATGCCCCATGATTGGAAAGCGCAACCGGGCACCTCGTACTACCACTGGTCGTACACGGATGCCCTGTCTATGGCACAGAGCACCGGCGCGGTCTGGGACGGGAAGATCCCGCTCACCAGCCCCGACTTCACCTCACACGTCTACTCCAGAGACGGAGATTTCACCCTGTACCTACCCAACGACACCGGCGCGATCACAGACACGCCACCCACCGAGATCCCCGCATCCTGGGACGCACTCGGAAACCACAATCTCATCGCCAGCGACTCCCCGGAGAACCAGAGGGTGCTAGGCGACATATACGAGGTAGTGAAGTGAGGCGGGGCCTGCGGGTGTTGACCACTGCGGGTGTGGTGGTCTTGATGAGTGTCTGTTTGGGTGCTTGCGCTGCCGCCACGAAACCGAGGGTGAGTGATATGACGCCACAGGAAGCCAAGGACAGGGCGTTGCAGGTGGAGCAAGAGATCGTGGGGCGTCTTCCGGCGTCGGCGGTTGCCAGCGTCGATCCGTCTCGCGCGGGCGCACTGATGACGTGCTCGATGAAGGGCGCGTACACGCGGGCAGCTGGGGTGAAGATCCATATCGTGGAGGGACAAGACCCGGGAGCGTTGCTTCCTGATCTCGCGCGAAGCTACCAAGGAGACGAGAGATTTCAGGTCAGCGATATCACCACGGAGGTGCGAACGGACTTTCAGTTGGTTGGTGGGTACGGTGAGGGGTACGTCATCGGCACCACGTCCGGCGAGAACGTTCTGAGGATCGACTCGTTTTCACCGTGTTTCGTCCTTCCCGAAACGATGTCACCACTCGGTGACTTTTGATCACTTACGGGCCAGATTGAGCGAAGACGTGATGAGTCACAGTCACGGGCCGCCGCGTGGATCACCATCGCAGCGACGATAGTAATGTTGCCGGGTTGTGCGCAGAGCAGGGGAGAGACGATGACTCCGCATGAAGCTCGGGACGCGCTGGTGTCCACGATCGAGAACAGTGCGGCGTTGCTGAACGTCACCGGCTGGAAGCCAGATGGGCCGGGTGTCCAGCGGTGTGGCGACGGGTCTCGTGCGAACTACACCTATGTGTATGGTGCACCGCAGCCCGGCAGTGATCATGACCATCACGTGGACGCGAAGAAGATCGCCGACTACCGGACCTCGCTCGGGATGACGGTGAAAACGGTCATGGACCCTGAAGGAGACCCGATCGTATACGGGACGGGTGGGCCTGTGGAGGGGCTTAGATTCGTCGCCGCCGCGCCTGGCCACAGCCCGGGTAGCATGACCGGGTGATCTCCTCGACCCCGTCGAGGGGTGCGGCGATGTGGGCGCTCCTCTCTCTCGCCGTCGGCTCGTTCGGCATCGGCATGACCGAGTTCGTCGTCATGGGCCTGCTGCCGAACATCGCCGCCGACCTCCTGCCCGCGACGTGGGCCTCCTCCCCGGCGGATGCCGTCGCCCACGCCGGCTGGCTCATCACCCTCTACGCCCTCGGGGTCGTCATCGGCGCGCCGACGATCGCCGGCGCCGTCGCGAAGTACCCGCGCCACCGCGTCATGCTGGCGCTCGCCGCCGCACTCACGCTCGGCAACACACTGACGCTCCTCGCCCCGACGTTCGAGCTGGTCGCGGCATCCCGCGTGCTGGCGGGGCTGCCGCACGGCGCGTACTTCGGCATCGGCGCGCTCGTCGCCGCCGACGTCATGGGGCCGGGCAACCGCGCGAAGGGCGTCGCCTTCGTGCTCACCGGGCTCACGGTCGCGAACGTCGTCGGGGTGCCGCTCGGAACCTTCCTCGGGCAGAGCTTCGGGTGGCGCGTCGCCTTCCTCGTCGTCGCGCTCATCTTCGCGCTCGCCGCGGTGATGATCGCGCTGACCGTGCCCGCGCACGCGGGCGATCCTGGGCGGACGCTCCGGGCGGAGCTGAGGGCGTTCCGCATCGGCCAGGTATGGCTGACACTGGCCGTCGGGGCGATCGGATTCGGCGGCTTCTTCGCCGCCTACAGCTACGTCGCCTCGATCGTGACCGAGGTCGCCGGAGCGCCCAGCGCCGTCGTCCCGGTCATCCTCATCGTGATGGGCATCGGCATGACGATCGGCAACCTGGTGGGCGGCCATCTCGCCGACCGCGACCTCAAACGGACGATGCTGGCCGGGCTTGCCGCGCTGGTCGTCGTTCAGGTGCTCCTTGCCCTCACCGCCGCCGCCCTGGTCGCCCTCGGGGTGTTCATCTTCCTCGTGGGCTTCGTGTCGTCGGTGCTCAGCCCGTCGATCCAGACGCGACTCATGGACGTCGCCGGCGACAACCAGTCGATCGCCGCCGCGCTCAACCACTCGGCGCTGAACATCGGCAACGCGACCGGGGCCTTCCTCGGCGGTGTCGTCATCGCCGCCGGGCTCGGTTTCGTCGCACCGGTCTGGGTGGGTGCGCTGCTCGCGGCATCCGGTCTCGTGCTCGCCCTGGTCAGTTTCGCCGTCGAGGGGCGCACCGCGCGGCGTGAGCTCGCGGCGGCCTGACCGCGTTCTGCGATCGGGGCGTGACATCCGCCTCTAGTGAGCGCTAACATTGCCACGCCCGACATCGCCGTCGACAGTAGCAATGACGCTCGCTCGAAAGGACCACAGCACCGTGTCGCACCCCCGCACGGAGGCGCCGCCGCGCCGCCGCACCCCCTGGCTCGCCCTCTCGCTGACCGCCGTGCTGGCCGTCGGACCGCTCGCCGTGCCGGCCATCGCCGCCGCGGACACCGGGAGCGGGCTGGTGGCCCACTACGTCCTCGATGAGACGGGAGCCGCGACGGTCGCCGTCGACTCGTCGGGCAACCACCGCGATGCCGCCTACGTGGGCGATCCGGTGCTGACCGGGGGCGAGGGCGTACGGCTGGACGGCGCCGACGACTACGTCAAGCTCCCCGACAACATCATGGCGGGCCTCAGCTCCATCACGGTGAGCACCGAGGTGCTGGTTCGGCCGGAGCAGGGCGGCAACTACTTCATCTGGGGCTTCGGCAACACGGGGAACGACGGCGTCGGCAACGGTTACCTGTTCACCACGGGCAACGGCTACCGGGCCGCCATCTCCGACCGCAACTGGACCGGTGAGCAGGGCATGGACACGCGCAGCGCCCTGCCTCGCGGCACGTGGAAGACCATCACCTACACGCTGGACTCGGCCACCCAGACGAGCCGGCTCTACCTCGAGGGCGTGGAGGTCGGCTCTCGCACGAACACCACTCTCGCCCCGGGGGCGATCGGCAACGGCACGACGACCGCGAACTACATCGGACGATCCCTCTACGCTGCCGATGGACGCCTCGCCGGCAGCGTCCGCGACTTCCGCGTCTACGACCGTGCGCTGAGCGCGACGGACGTCGCGGCGCTCGTCCCCGATGACGCCACGCACGCCTCCCGCGACCTCGCCGCACTCTCGGTCGGCGACCTCAGCGCGGTGATCTCGGACGTGACGCTGCCCACCGCCGCGCCGAACGGGTCGACCGTGACGTGGGCGTCCTCGACGTCCGAGTTCCTCTCCGCCGCCGGCGTCGTCACCCGGCCCGCGGCCGGGCAGCCCGACGCGTCCGTGACGCTGACGGCGACGGCCACGAAGGGCTGGGCGACGCGGACGCGCACCTTCGCCGCGACCGTGGTCGCGCAGCCCGACGACAGCGGAGCGGCACAGCGCGCCGTCGACGCGGTCGCGGTTCCCCACATCGACGACGTCCGCGGCAACCTCACCCTGCCCACCTCGTCCGAGGGGCTGTCGATCACCTGGACCTCGTCCGCCCCTGCGGTCGTGACCGCGACCGGCGTCGTCGCACGACAGGCCGCGGACACCACCGTGACGCTGACCGCCTCGGCGACGAAGAACGCCGCGACGAGAACGCGCACCTTCACCGCCACCGTGCGCAAGGCCGTCGACCGGGAGCCGTACGCGGGCTACACCTTCGCCTACTTCACCGGCAACTCCATCGCGGGAGAGAACATCTACTTCGCGGCGAGCAACGGGAACAACGCCCTCTCGTGGACCGAGCTCAACGGCGGACAGCCGAAGCTCACCTCCGTCTACGGCGAGAAGGGCCTTCGCGACCCGTTCCTCATCCGCTCGCCCGAGGGGGACACGTTCTACCTCATCGCCACGGACCTCTCGATCGGTCGCGACGGCGACTGGGGCCGCGCGCAGACGCAGGGGTCGAAGTACATCGAGATCTGGGAGTCGCATGACCTCGTCACGTGGAGCGATCAACGGCACGTCAAGATCGCGCCCGACAACGTCGGCAACACGTGGGCGCCCGAGGCCTACTACGACGACAGCACTGGTCAGTACGTCGTGTTCTGGGCCGCCTCGCGCTTCGCGGACGACGACCCCCGCCACACCGGCAGCTATTACCAGACGATGATGTACGCGACGACACGCGACTTCGTCACGTTCAGCGAGGCCAAGGTCTGGCAGGACTTCGGTGCCTCGCGTATCGACTCGACCGTGAGCAAGGACGGCGGGACGTACTACCGCTTCACGAAGGACGAGGGCAGCGTCACCGGATGCCGCGACATCATCGAGGAGTCCTCGGACAGCCTGATGGCGGTCGACGACAGGAGCGTGGCCGGCTGGAGCGCGCAGAACGCCGCATGGAGGCTGGTCGACAGCTGCATCGGCAGGGATGCCGGCACCGGAGCCGTCGAGGGGCCGACGATCTTCGCCGCGAACGACGGCGACACGTCCGGGTCGAAGTACTACCTGTTCGTCGACGAGTACGGCGGTCGTGGATACATCCCGCTCGGAAGCGACAGCCTGAGCTCGCCCGACTGGAAGGTGCCCGCCACCTATCTGCTGCCGTCGAGCCCGCGCCACGGCACCGTCATGCCGGTGACCGCGTCCGAGCTCGCGGCGCTGCGCGCGGACGTGCCGTCACCGGTCACGGCCAATGAGCAGGGGCAGATCGTCAGCTACGACTTCTCCGGCACGGGGACGACCCTCACGGACGTCTCGGGCAACGGGCGCGACGCGACCGTGCAGGGCGGCGCGAGCCTGAGCGGGACCGGCACGCTCTCGTTCGACGGCGCCGACGACTACGTGAAGCTCCCGGACAACCTCCTCGCCGGGGTGACCGACATCACCGTGCAGGCGCAGGTGCGGATCAACGCCGGCCAGCGGACGCCGTACTTCCTCTACGGCCTCGGCAACACCTCGAACGGGGTCGGCAACGGGTACCTGTTCACCACCGGACACGGCTATCGCACGAGCCTGACCCCGTCGGACTGGCAGAACGAGCAGACGGTCTCGTCCGGGTCCGACCTCGCTCGGGACACCTGGGCGACGCTGACATACACGCTGAAGGACACGACCGCGCGTCTCTACCTCGACGGCGTGCAGGTCGGCATCCAGCAGAACGTCACGCGCGATCCGGCCGATATCGGCGGCGGGCGCACGGCGGCGAACTACCTCGGTCGATCGCTCTACGACGCCGATCGGTACTTCTCCGGAGAGTACCGTCAGTTCGCGATCTACAACCGGGCGCTGACGCCGACGGAGATCGTCCAGCAGTCGGGCAACACGTCGGTGCTCGGCGCGGTCGGACTGCGGGACGAGAGCGCCCTCCGGCTCGCGCCGATCGTGGATGCCGCCACCCGCACGGTGACCTTCCCCGTCAAGCCGGGGACGGACCTGACGGCGCTGCGACCGATGTACGGGGCGGCCACCGGCGTCAAAGCGACTCCCGCCTCGGGGACCGCGCGCGACCTCACGTCTCCTGCGACGGTCACGCTGTCGCGGGACGGAGCCGCCGATGTCGTCTGGACCCTGAAAGCGGTCGTGGTGAAGAGCCCGGTCCTGCCGGGACTGTATGCGGACCCCAACATCGCGGTGTTCGGGGACACGTACTACATCTACGCCACGACGGACGGCGTCGCGGGATGGGGCGGCAACCGCTTCTACGTCTGGACGTCGAAGAACCTCGTCGACTGGACGCGCTCGGACGAGCCCTTCCTCATTCTCGATGGGGCGAACGGGAACGTCCCGTGGGCGACGGGCAACGCCTGGGCGCCGACGATCATTGAGAAGGGCGGGAAGTACTACTTCTACTTCAGCGGCCACGAGCCGCAGGCCAATCGCAAGATGATCGGTGTCGCCGTGGCCGATCGGCCGGAGGGTCCTTTCGTGGCCGAGGCGCAGCCGATGATCCGCAACGACGAGTCGGTCACGAGCGGACAGGCGATCGATCCGGCGGCGTTCCGGGACCCGAAGACCGGCAAGTACTACCTGTTCTGGGGCAACGGCAGCCCGGTGTACGCCCAGCTCTCCGACGACATGAGGAGCATCGTGCCGAACACGATCCGCGCGATCAGCGGTCTCCCCGATTTCCGGGAGGGCCTCTTCCTCAACTACCGCGACGGTGTGTACCACCTCACGTACTCGATCGATGACACGGGGTCGCCGGACTACCGCGTCGGGTACGCGACGGCGACGAGCGTCGACGGCCCGTGGACCTCCCGCGGCATCATCCTGCAGAAGGATGCCGCGCAGGGGATCCTCGGAACCGGCCACAGCTCGATCATCAACGTGCCGGGCACCGACGACTGGTACATCGCCTACCACCGGTTCGCGATCCCGGGCGGAGACGGCACGCACCGTGAGACCACCATCGACCGCCTCACGATCGGCGCGGACGGCACGTTCCAGCCCGTCACGCCGACCCTCTCGAGCGTCGACCCGGAGACCGTGACGCCGACGCCGACCCCCACTCCGACGCCCACCTCGACGCCGACCCCGACGCCCACCTCGACGCCGACCCCGACGCCGACCTCGACGCCCACCTCGACGCCGACCCCCAACCCCACTCCGCACCCACCGGCGTCGGCATCGGTGTCGGCGACCTCCGTGGAACGCGGGGGGACGGTGCGGGTGAGCGTGTCCGGTCTGCACCCGGATGAGCAGGTGACGGCGGAGTTGCACAGCGATCCGATCAGGATCGGCGGGATCCCGCGGGCCGACGCCGCGGGCCGGACGGTGTTCGACGTGGCGATCCCCGCGTCGCTGTCCGTCGGCGTGCACACGGTGTTCGTGTGGGACAGCGCTGGAACGCTGATCGCGCAGGTACCGGTGACGGTGCTCCCCGCCGGGCAGTTGGCGGTGTCGGGCGCCCAGGCACCGTGGGCGGGGGTGCTCCTGGCCGCACTCCTGCTGACTGCGGGCGTCGGCCTGCGGGTCCTCCGCCGAGGACGCACGACCGTCTGATCACCGCGGGGCGGGGGTGACGCGCGCGCCTCCGTCCCGCGACGCGCTGCGGCGGGTGAGCTCGCGCTCAGCTCTGCAGCAGGCGCCGCAGATGCGGGCCGACGGCGGCCGTCTCGATGAGGAAGCCGTCGTGGCCGAAGTCGCTCGACAGCACGACGGCGCCGTCGTCGATCGTCGAGCGGATGCCGCGGGCGATGCGATGCTGCCCGTCGACCGGGAACAGCCGGTCGCTGTCGGTGCCGAGCACGAGGGTGATCGCCGTGACACGGGCGAGGGCGTCCTCGACGCCGCCGCGATCGCGTCCGACGTCGTGCGAGTTCATCGCCTCCACGAGCGTGATGTACGTGTTGGCGTCGAAGCGACGCGTGAACTTGTTGCCGTGGAAGTCGAGGTAGCTCTCCACCGCGAACCGGCCGCCGTGACCGAGCGGGCTCTTGCCCGACTGCCAGGAACGCTGGAAGCGCTGGTTGAGCTCGGTGGGACTGCGGTAGTTCAACAGCGCCATGCGGCGGGCCAAGGCAAGGCCGCGGTGCGGGCCCTCGCCGTCGGGCGCGTCGTAGTACTCGCCCTCGGCGAAGCGCGGATCGATCTGGATCGCCTCCAGCTGCACGCCGTTGAGCGCGATCTGGTCGGCGGTGGTCGTCGGGGGTGACGAGAGCACCGCGAGTCGCTGCACGCGCTCGGGCAGGCCCACGCCCCATTCGAGGGCGTGCATGCCGCCCATCGACCCGCCGACGACGGCGGCCCAGACGTCGATGCCGAGAGCGTCGGCGAGGCGCACCTGGGCGGCGACCTGATCGCGGATCGTGAGGTACGGGAAGCGGCCCGCCCACTCGTAGCCGTCGGGGGCGATCGACGACGGGCCCGTCGACCCCTGGCATCCGCCGAGCATGTTCGGTGCCACGACGAACCAGCGATCGGTGTCGATCGGCGCCCCCGGGCCGACGACCTCGTCCCACCAGCCGGCGGTGGGGTGTCCCGGTCCGGCGGCGCCGCGCACATGGCTGTCGCCGGTCAGGGCGTGCAGCACGAGCACCGCGTTGTCGCGGGCGGGGGACAGCTCGCCCCACGTCTCGTAGGCGATGCGGATGCCCGGAAGCTCCCGACCACCCTCGGTCGTGAACGCGCCGAACGCGGCGAAGCGCCGGTCGCCGGCGGGATCGCCGTCGCGCCACGCCCCCGTCGCCGGAGGACGTCCGCGCAGCAGGCGCGCGTCAGCCTCCGTGATCGGTGCGCTCGGCACCGTGTCCTCGGAGGTCTGCCAGTCCATGGCATCCATTCTCCCGGGTCGCGTCCGTCCCGAACGGACTGTTACGGATGCCACGTACTCCGCAGAAACGCACGAACTCCGCAGCCGAATGCGTGATCGGCTGCGGAGTTCGCGGCATCCTGCGGAGTTCGTGCGTCGCGGGGATCCGGTCGGGTCAGGCGCGGGCGGCCTCGGCGACCTTGCGCGCGGCGGCGAGCGCCTGCTCCAGGTCGGCCTTGAGGTCCTCGACGTTCTCGAGGCCCACCGACAGGCGCACCAGGCCGGGCGTGACACCCGTGGTGAGCTGCTGCTCGGGCGTGAGCTGCGAGTGCGTCGTGGATGCCGGGTGGATGACGAGCGAGCGGACGTCGCCGATGTTCGCCAGGTGGCTGAACAGCTCGAGCGCGTTGACGAACTCGCGGCCGGCCTCGACGCCGCCCTTCAGCTCGAACGACAGCACCGCGCCGACGCCCTTCGGGGCGTAGCGGTTGGCGGCGGCATACCAGGGCGAGGTGGGAAGACCCGAGTAGTTGACCGACGCGATGTCGTCGTGGTTCTCGAGCCACTCCGCGATCTCCTGCGCGTTCTGCACGTGGCGCTCGATGCGCAGCGACAGGGTCTCGATGCCCTGGATGAGAAGCCAGGCGCTCTGCGGCGAGATGGCGGCGCCGAGGTCGCGCAGCAGCTGCACGCGTGCCTTGATGACGTAGGCGAGGCCGTCGCCGACCGCCTGCGTGTAGACCGCGCCGTGGTACGAGGGGTCGGGTGTGGTCAGGCCCGGGAAGCGGTCGGCGTGCTCGGACCACGGGAAGGTACCGCCGTCGACGATCGCGCCGCCGATGACGGTGCCGTGGCCGCCGAGGAACTTGGTGGCCGAGTGCACGACGATGTCGGCGCCGTGCTCGAACGGGCGGATGAGGTACGGCGTGGCGATCGTGTTGTCGACGATGAGCGGCACCCCGGCCTCGTGCGCGACGTCGGCGACGGTGCGGATGTCGAGGACGTTGATCTGCGGGTTGCCGATCGTCTCGGCGAAGAACAGCTTCGTGTTCGGGCGCACGGCGCGGCGCCACTCCTCGGCGTCGTCCTGGTTCTCGACGAAGGTGACCTCGATGCCGAGCTTGCCGAGCGTGTACTTGAAGAGGTTGTACGTGCCGCCGTAGATCGAGCTGGAGGAGACGATGTGGTCGCCGGCCTCGGCGATGTTGAGCACCGCGAAGGTCTCCGCGGCCTGGCCCGACGCGACGAGGAGGGCGCCGGTGCCGCCCTCGAGCGCGGCGATGCGCTGCTCGACGACATCCTGCGTCGGGTTCTGGATGCGGGTGTAGATGTTGCCGAACTCCGCCAGCGCGAAGAGGTTCGCGGCGTGGTCGGTGCTGTCGAACACGTAAGAGGTGGTCTGGTAGATCGGGGTGGCGCGCGCCTTGGTGACCGGGTCGGGCTGGGCGCCTGCGTGGATCTGCGTGGTCTCGAAGCGCCAGTTCTCGGCAGCGGACATGTCGGGCTCCATCCGGGGGTCGTGCGGGAGGTCGGGGTGCCGCGGGCGGATGCTGCGGCCATCACCGAGAGTAGGGTGCCGGTCTCTTTGTCAACAACGACCGGGACATGTGACGTAACGAAAGGGCTTCGGGCGGCATCCGGCATCGTGACGTAGCGTGGGGGCATGACGTCGCCGCAGGGGAACTCGCAGGGAATCAGACGACGTGCCGCGGTGACGGGCGCGAGCTCCGGGATCGGGGCCGCGACGGTGCGGGCGCTTCGCACGGCGGGGTGGGACGTGGTGGGTGTCGCCCGGCGCGCCGAGCGGCTCGCCGCGCTGGATGCCGAGGTGGGCTCAGCGTCCTTCGCCGCCGACCTGTCGAACGAGGCCGACGTGGCGGCGCTGGCCGAGCACCTGGCACGCACCGGGGCGGTGCACGCCCTCGTGCACGTCGCCGGCAGCGCGCGGGGCACCGACCGGGTCGAAGACGGCGACCCGGCGG
>CANSLE010000028.1 GCA_947647645.1 uncultured Microbacterium sp. | reverse complement strand
CGACGCGCTTGGTGAGCAGCTGGCGCACCACGAGGATGCGGTCGAATCCCGCGATCCGCACGCGCAGTTCGTCTCCGACGCGCACGGCTTGCGCGGCCTTGGCCTTCTCTCCGCCGATGCGGACGTGGCCGGCGCGGCAGGCGGTCGTCGCGGCGGAGCGGGTCTTGTAGACGCGGACCGCCCAGAGCCACGAGTCCACGCGGACGGACGGTTCGCTCACCTCTCGATTCTGCCGTGTCGGAGTCGCGGCGTCACGCCACCGTCAGCGAGACGATCGGGCGTGCCGGGTTCGGGCGGGCAACCTCGACGAATCCGGCATCCACGAAGCTCGACAGGGCGCCGCGGAAGAGATTGTTCGACGATGTCTTGCCGGCGTCGGTGTCGACCGGGTAGCCCTCGATGACGCGCGCGCCGTGTGCACGCGCGTGATCGACGGCCGCGTCGAGCAGGCGGCGGGCGAGGCCGTCGCGGCGGAACTCCTTGCGGACGACGAAGCACGTGATGGCCCACACGGACGCGTCGTCGAAGGGCTCCGGCGACTGCTGGAACGCGCGCGTCGCGGAGAGGCGGGGCTGCGCCGGACGCGGCGACACCTTGACCCAGCCGGCCGCCTCGCCGTCGACGTAGGCGATGAGCGCGGAGGCGGGCGTGGCGGCGAGGTCGCCGCGGAGCAGCTCGCGCCGCTCGGCAGGCGTCGCGGACTGGAAGTCCTTGTTGCGCAGTATCCACCACTGGCACCAGCAGGAGGCGCCGTCGCCGCCGCCGGTGAGGGCGTGCTCCACATCGGCGAAGCGATCGGCGGATGCCGGGACGATCTCGATCTGGCTCATGACCAGACCGTACTCCCCGCCGCCGACACGCGTTCGCGAGCGCTCCGGGAAACCGGTAGGATAGGGGAGTTGTCCGCGAGCGGACGATAGACCGGGATGTGGCGCAGCTTGGTAGCGCACTTGACTGGGGGTCAGGTGAGTTAGAGCCGCGAGGCAGTCGGAAAACTAAACAACGGGATGTGGCGCAGCTTGGTAGCGCACTTGACTGGGGGTCAAGGGGTCGCAGGTTCAAATCCTGTCATCCCGACGGAAAATCCCTGGTGATAGGTAACTTTCACCAGGGCTTCCTCGTTTCTGGGCGCGGTCACGGACTGGTCCACTCGGCCGGTGCGGCTGATCTGCCCACCGGTGAAGTGGACCACTCGTGTTCGGTGCCGACGCTGCTGAGTGGACGAATAGGTGTCCGCGAGGTGCACCAATTCCCGAGACCCACCGGAAGCAAGCGAGTCGTGATGCGACCGGCGGGAGCAACTGAGTCCCGACGGTGCGACCGGGGTCTGAGGTTCAAGGGGCTCGCGATCCCCGTCGACCACTACGACGATCCGGACGCACTCGCCGGTCTCATCCGAGCGGGCGAACGCCCAGGCAGAAGCCTGACTCGCGGGCGTAGCCTCGAAGCATGGAGGAGTCTTGGGCTTCGAGTCCTGCGACGCGCAAGACGATGCAGAGGAATCGCGGCCGCGACACGAAGGCTGAACTCGCCGTGCGACGCATCGTGCACGCGCAGGGACTGCGCTATCGCGTCAACGCGCGACCTGAACCGGGAATCCGCCGCACGGCCGACCTGCTCTTCATCCGTGCGCGCGTCGCCGTCTTCATCGACGGCTGCTTCTGGCACGGGTGTCCGGTGCACTTCACGATGCCAGCCACCAACACGGATTTCTGGGACGCGAAGATCGACCGCAACCGGCAGCGGGACGCGGATACCACTGCCGCGCTCGGGGATCGAGGCTGGGTTGTGCTGCGCTTCTGGGAGCACGAGAAGCCGCTGTCGGTGGCCTCTCGTATCGTCGAAGCGGTACGAGATCGGTCCCGACCGCAGACCGCCGAGTGACCCGAGCAACCGGGGCCAGACCGGTCGGGCCGAGGCAGATTCAGCGATCCGCTACGGCGTGGGCCAACCATGCGCGCCCTCGCGTACCGGTAAAGTGGGAGCAGGTGGCGTGTCGGCTCGGCGAGCCGCGCGCGCCACGACGACGTTGGTCGTGTTCTCCTGGAGGTGGACATCTAAGCGGGAAGGAGCGCTGGAGCTTGGCAGCATACGCAGTGAAGCTGGAGCGTTCGGCACCGCTCGTCCTCCCCAGGCACGCAGACGCTCCGGACGACGACAGCTTCGATGAGTGGTGTCGGCTGGAGAGATCGTCTGGTCGCCCCCTCGCCGTCGACCTTTTCTCGGGAGCTGGCGGCCTCGGCGCTGGTGTCGAAGCGGCAGGCTGGACCGTCGTAGCCGCAGTCGATCACGATACGGCGGCGTTGGAGACACATCGAGCCAACTTCCGGGGCCAAGCGCTCGACGTCGACATGGCTGACCCTGCCCAGGTGAATAAGCTCATCGAGCGACTCCGCCCGCTCGGTATCGACCTCGTCGCCGGAGGTCCGCCCTGCCAGCCGTTCAGCCGCGCCGGACGGGCGAAGATTCGCAGTCTCATCAACGACGGCGTTCGCGATGAGGTCGACTCGCGCAAGGAGCTGTGGCGATCCTTCATCGATGTCGTCCTGGCACTGAAACCACGTGCAGTGCTCATGGAGAACGTGCCCGATATGGCCATTGGCGATGATCTCGCCGTCATCAGGGCGATCGCGGACATCCTCGAAGGCGCCGGATACGTAGTCGACTACCGACTTCTTGACGCATGGCGCCACGGAGTGCCACAGCATCGCAAGCGATTCATCCTCCAAGCGCGAAACGACGGGGCTCTGCCGGATTGGCCCGCACCGATGGAGCACCGCCCCACCGTCCGTGATGCGATCGAGGACCTTCCTTCGCTCGACGACACCACCGGTGCGCGCGAGTTGCCCTACACGGGTCAACCATCCAGTGCATTGGCCAAGACCCTTCGTGGCGACGACGCGGACATCATCTACGACCACATGACGCGTCCGGTGCGGGACGATGACCGCGAGGCGTTCGAGCTCATGACCTCCTCGACCTTGTACTCGGACCTCCCTGAGCACCTGCGCCGATACCGCTCCGACACTTTCAACGACAAGTACAAACGCCTCGACTGGGACGATCTCAGCAGGACGATTACCGCTCATATCGCCAAAGACGGCTACTGGTACATCCACCCGGAGGAACACCGAACACTCACCGTCCGCGAGGCGGCACGTATTCAGACCTTCCCAGACAGCTTCCGCTTCGCAGGGAGCCGCAGCGACGCCTTCCGGCAGATCGGCAACGCAGTCCCACCAGCACTGGGGCGGACCGTCGCAGAGGCGATCCTGCCCCTCGCGGAGCCACGTCAGGAGCAGCCCAGACTTCCCGATCTGCGCCGGAGGCTGTCGCTGTGGGCCGACGAGCAGAGAAAGACGGCGTGGTGGCTCTACCCAGGGCCGGAGATGACAGCCGCTGCTGCCGCGGTCGCTGCGCTGCTTGACATGCATCGACTTCCCGTCGCAACCGCCGCGCCACTCATGGAACCACTCCGAGGCGTTCCGGACCTTTCCATCGAGTCGCTCCAGCACATCGACGTGCACACGCTCAGCAAGACTCGCAAGGGCGCCCTAAGACAGCTTCGAGGCATCGTCCGCGAGAGCCCGTCGGTCGACTGGACACCGCGCGTTGCGGCCATGCTCGGCGACGCGCAGCACCGCGTGTTCTCGCTGCTACGCGGCGGTAACGAGCTTCTTGTCAACGAACACGTCAGCAAAGTCGTGATTCTCTTGATGGCGCTGCCCGAAGGGCACACTGGGCTGCGTACTGACATCAAGGTCGCTCTCGCCCAGTTGGTCTCCAGCGGCGACGAAGCTGCATTGCGGATGTGCGCAATCCGTGCGATTGCTGTTTCAGAGGCGCGAGCCCGAATCCTCGAGCCCGCCACTCCACACCCAGCAGAGTCCAGAGGCGAGCGAGCCTCATGAGCGCCGATGCCCAGCAGCCCATTAGCCATGAGCCCTCGGGCAGTGGCGCTCTCCGCCCCAAGGCTCGGCTGCTCCGGACGCTCGGCAGCGACCTGATCAGCAGCGACAAAGTCGCCTTGATCGAACTGGTCAAGAACTCTTACGATGCCGACGCCAGCGTCGTTCTCATCCGCTTCCACGGTCCACTGGAGGAAGGGAAGGGTCGCATCGAGGTGTGGGATGACGGCCACGGCATGGACGTCGCCACGCTACAGCGCTCATGGCTCGACATCGCGACCGACACCAAGCGGCGACGCCCTCGCAGCGACGGAGGTCGACGAGTGCTCGGCGAGAAGGGCATCGGTCGACTCGCCGCAGCCCGGCTGGGTCACGAGATGATGCTCGTCACGCGGATGACCAATGCCGACGAGGTCAAACTCCTGATCGACTGGACGGACTTCGATCGCGAGGACGCGTACCTCGATCAGATCGAGGTGGCCTGGGAAGTCGGAGTACCCGACGTTTTCTCTGACTCCGGCGCAGCCGTTGAAAGCTTCTCCGCAGCCGAGAACGAGACCTGGCACCACGGCCGGGGGACTGTGGTCCAGATTGACCGCCTTTCTCGTGCGTGGGATCGTGACGACCTCCTCGAGCTACGCACGGCGCTGACTCGGCTGATACGGCCCCGTCCTGGCGCAGGCTCAAGCCTCGTGAGCGCAGAAAATGCCGAGCCCGACTTCCAGGTGATCCTGGAACTGGTCGACGTCGAGGAGCGCCTAGAAGACCTTGCCGGTCCTATCGAGCCGTCGTCTGAACTCCAGACCCCTCATTACAGCCTCACCGGCTCCGTGGATGCACAGGGGTCCGCCACGCTTCGCTACATACAGCAGGACCCTCCGCTGGAGGAGGATATCGGCGTCAAACAGTTGTGGACCGATGAGAAGCGCTCGCCGCAGGCAGGACCCTTTGACCTCGAGATCAACGTCTGGGACCGAGACAACACAGCCATTCAACGGACCCTCCAGGAGACCGACGCAGAGAGCGCAGCGCCCAGCGCGAAAGAATTGAAAGGCTTCCGTGACACGCTCAGCGAGGTTGCCGGTGTCAGCATCTATCGAGACGGCTTTCGAGTCCTGCCATTCGGTGAAAGCGGCGATGACTGGCTCGGCCTTGACCTGCGACGCGTCCAGACACCGACCCGTCGGGTGTCGAACAACCAGATCATAGGTCACGTCTTCATTGGCGCGGACACGAACGAAGGGCTCAAGGACCAGTCGAACCGCGAGGGCATACTCGCTGGCACCGCGTACTCGGACCTCCAGACGCTAGTGAAAGCCGCGCTCGTTGAGCTTGAGACGAGGCGTTATGCCGCACGCCACCCCAAGAAAGAGCCCGGAGAGAGCAAGGGGGGCCTATTCGAGCGCTTCGACCTTGGGGAGATTCGCACCGCCTTGGCCCAGAGCCACCCCGGCGACAAGCGCCTCATCGGACTCATCGACGACAAGAACCGCGACATCCAAGAAGGGGTAACCGAAGTTCAGAACGTCCTGTCGCGATACTCCCGACTGGCCACTCTCGGGGCACTCATCGATCGTGTCCTACATGACGGCCGAACCGTCGTGACACGACTCAAGAATATTGCTCGGTTCGGTACCCGCGATTTGAACAAGAAGAGCCTCACCGACGGCGAGAAGATCGAACTCGCCGTGAAAGCGATGTCAGAGACCACGGCTCAAGCCGAGCTGCTCTCCTCTCTTTTCAAACAGATCGAACCCTTCGGCGGCCGCAAGCGCGGACGACCCAAGGAAATCAGCACCAGCGACGTCATCGACAAGGCAATCTCAATCCTCCAACAGGAAGCCGACGACCGCGGCGTCGAACTGGTCAGAGAGGGCGACCCCGTCGCCGTGAAACTCGACGAAGCTGAACTGTTGACGGTCCTCATTAACCTCATCCAGAACGCCATCTACTGGACCTCAACTCAGCCAAAGGGGACAGAGCGGAAGGTGATCGCTGCCGCCCGGCTCAACGACGACTCCTCATTGAGCGTCGTCGTCAGCGACACTGGACCCGGGGTCGCGGAGGGCGTCCGCGCGCACATCTTCGACCCCTACTTCTCCAGTAAACCGGAAGGCGTTGGACTTGGCCTGAGCATCGTAGGCAACCTCGTCGAGGACATCTACGAAGGCCAGCTCATCCTTGTTGACGAAGGTCCGCTCGACGGGGCGACTTTCGAGGCCACCTTCAGGAGGCGGGTGCAGTGAGAGAGAAGGTCAGAGTTCTCATTATTGAGGACAAGGATGCCCTGGCAGCGGATGCGCGGCGCGAGATCGAAGACGCGTTTGAGGAGAGCGATGAGATTGAGGTCGAGGTCTCAGTGGAGACAGACTTCGATGAGGGATTCGCCAAGTTCAGTCGGGGCGAGAGCGACGTTGTGGTGCTGGATGTCCGGCGTGACACTACTGACCCGTCGCCGGACGATGAGGTCGCTGGGCACGCTGTATACCTGAACATCAAGGATGCTCGTTTCGCTCCGGTCGTTTTCTGGACGGCTCTCCCCGAAACAGTCCTGCATGAGCAGATGGCTCCTTTGGTCACTGTCGTGACCAAAGATGACACCGACAAACTACCGGCGGCAATCCAGGCGGCAGTTGCTAGTCGTGCGGTCATCACGATTAGCGGCATCGAACAACATGTAGCCACCGTCCTGCGCAAGCACATGTGGACGGAACTGGCGCCAAATTGGGTGGAGTACACCGAGGCTGCCGACTCCTCGGGAATCGCGCAAGTCTTGCTCAGTCGTCTCTCTCGGGTGCTCGAAGAAGACAGCGAACAGTCGTTGACCGCAGAACCGAGTCATCGATACATCTACCCGCCTGCTTCGACTCGCCGTGCACCAGGGGATCTCCTTCGAGCGCCGGATGCCACATGGTGGGTGATCCTCACGCCAGCATGCGACTTCGCTCAAGACAAGTTCGAGTTCGCGCTACTGGCCAAAGCAGGCGACTTGGGATTGAATTCCAGATTCCAGAAATGGTCCGCTTCAAAGTCGAAGGCCGCCTGGAATGAACTTGAGAAGCACGTTCTGACAGCTACTCAAGGCCGCTTCTACTATTTGCCTGCGTTCCGTGACATTCCGGACCTCGTTCTCGATCTAGAGAATGTGCAAGCGGTCACGGCCGAGACTCTCGATTCGATGAGCCCGATAGCTTCGCTCGTGAGTCCGTTTTCCGAGGGCCTGCTCGTTCAACACAGCCAGTACAGGGGCCGGATCGGAGTGCCCGACCTCGACTCTGATCGTGTGAAGCAGCGGCTCTCGGGTGGTCAATCAACCGGTGATTGATTTACGTACACCTCCTCCGAGCGAGTGCCCGCAAGGTCACGCGTTGGTGCCCCGCCCGCGATCGCCCGTAGGCAACCGTCATAAGCAGGACCGATATCGACACGGGACGCGTCGGCCGCTGATACAAGGCTGAACTTTATGGCAGATCAAGACGCTCACTTCCGCGTCATGGATGAGGCACTGAAACATCCAGAGGGCCGAGCCAAGGGTGGAGAGCCCTGTGTCATCTGTGGCGAGCCGGTGCCGGCGAGCGCCCACTGGGTGCAACGAGACCGACACGTGTGCTCCGGACGGTGCAACAACCTCTTGCGTCGCCGCTACGGTCGGGGAAGCGCGAGCATCAACGCCGAACGAGTGGCGGCGGCGGTCGAAACCACCGGGCCGCGACCGAATCCACGTACCAGCGGCCCTCGTCTGTTCCGCACCCTCCCGGACGCGCGCTCGCCTGAATTGCCTATCGAGTGGGAGGGGTACGGGCCGCATCCTGGTGATGTGGTCGAGCGCTACGGCATCTCGACCCAATACCTCGTCCAGGACATGCCCGACAGCTACTTCACCTCGCGCATCGTCGTAGCCATTGCCGAGAGCGGTGACATGTTCGTAGCAGGGGCGAGTGATGACGGCTATTACTCATCCTTGGTGATCGGACCGCACGGTCCAGGAGGCGAACGCCTTGAGGGTCAATTATTCAGCCACACCTTCGACGTCAACGGCGTCCTGTGCCAATGGCGCCGCGAGCGGATCACGGATTTACAGACCGATGGCGTGGACTACTTCTTCTGGGAGTGCTACGCCGCCGTCCCCGTTGACGCACCGGCCTACCCCAAGCCGATGCACTCGCCGCGCTATCGAGCGGAGATGGATCGTCGGCGCCGAGTCAGCAGCAATGCGGCAAAGCACGAGCGCCGAGCCCGTTCAGAAGCCACCATCGAGCGGTTTGATCCAGTGGAGGTGTACGAACGAGACGCTTGGGCTTGCGGCATCTGTGGAGGGAAGGTCGATCCACAAGTGCTACACCCCGATGCCATGAGCGCGAGTTTGGACCACGTCGTTCCACTGTCAAAGGGTGGGGACCACACTCGCAGCAACTCGGTCCTCGCGCACCTGATCTGCAACATCCGAAAGGCAGCAAGTTGAGAGTGAGCCGACCTCGGCGTGACGCGGACAACTGGAGTGGACCAATCAAGTGACCAACAGCCTACAAACGCTGCAAGACGAGATGTCCACAGCAAGCGGCTGAACCAGAAAACCCCGGGTCAGGGGAGGTAGATCCGTCGATTCCGGCACCTGGGGGTCAAGGGGTCGCAGGTTCAAATCCTGTCATCCCGACGGTCTGAAGCCCTGATGAGGAGTAGATTCTCGTCGGGGCTTCGTAGTTCGCGCCGAGGATTTACGCGGACCTTGGCGAGCTGAGCTTCATCGCATCGCGATGTCGACGTTAGGCGCGTTGCCAAGCTCCGGGACACCGCCGGGACACCAGCGCGGGTTTCGTGTCGCGTGACGCCCGGTCAGCGCTGCGGTGAGCGCCGCCTTCCGGAAAGTGCTGCGCCGGCACTGACTGCTGTTCTTGAGCATCGAGGAACGCGTTGGTTTGCGCGGCGGGACCTGTTGCGGGGCGGGGCCGCTCGGGAGCACGTCGTTACGCACTGCCTCGTCGAGTGTGCGCAAGAGCGGCGCGATGTGTTCTTGAACGTCGTGCTGCGCATCGTGGGGCGTTCCACGCCGCCGCGACGATCTTCGGGAACGCGACGGTCTCGCCCTCGCCGAGCGAGATCACCGCACCGGAGTCCAGGGTCACCACGGCCCCTCGGCCGAGTGCTCGACGCGCACGATCGCGCCGTCGGCGTGACCCGGCCCAGGCCAGACGGCGTGAGCGTGGCTGCCTTCTTCAGACACGCCTGTGCCTTCGGTGGACTGTCCGGTGTGTCCGGTGCGCACGTCTTGCACCGTCGATATCGGCCCACCGCCGCGAGCTCCTCGAGCGTGATGGAGGCGTCGCAGTACCAGCGCTCGGTACCTTCGTTCGGGCGGATGAGCGCCAGCCCGTCCTCGTAGCTCTCGAGGAGGCGAACGGTCCGCGGCATGGCTACTGCTGATCGATCCGCTCAGCACCGGCGAGGAACTCTCCATCCAGGAGCTTTGTGGCGCTGAGGACCTCTCCATCCAGGAGCTTTGTGGCGCCGAGGACCTCGACGCCGACCAGCTTCCCTGCCTCGTCGAAGTCGAGCAACACAGTGCCTCCGGCGGTCTCGACGACCTCGTTGCCCACGGAGCGCCCCGGTGCGACCTCCGAAACCAGCGTCATGTCCAGAGCATCCGCTTCGGCGTCGAAAGTCGTTCGCATCCTCGGAGCGCCTACGCGGCGACGCAGACCTAGCTATGCAGTACGGCTCTCCGACTTCGTGACTCCTCGCTCCACCTCGGCACCAGAGGCAGGAACGTTGGCACGGAGAATCCACCCATCCGCTGTCGCCTCTGATTGCAGCTGCCCTCCGTGGTGGATGACGCGCTGGCGGGCGCGCACGAGGCCCCGTCCACTGCCACCGATCGCTCCTTTCATCAACGGCGTGGAGACGTTCTTCACCACGAGCTCAACGGTGCCGGGCTGACGAAGGATCTCCACGCTCGCGGAGCGCGAGTTCGGGGCGTGCTTGAGAATGTTGGTGACGGCCTCTATCGCGGTCTCTGTGAGCGCCCGGTCCGCGGCCGGCGTCGCACCGAGCGGAGTCCGAGGCGTGGAGACACGCGTCGGAATGCGAGCGTCCTTCAACAAGGCCCCGAGCGATGTCGCGACGTTGATGACATCACCGTCGTCCCGCGTCGGGCACGAATCTGCACCGTCGGCACTGGTGCCGCCGATCAACGACAGCAGAGACTGGATTCTGTCGAGCGCCTTCTCGGCGGAGCCTTCGATCGTCGTGAGGGATAGCTGCCGCGCTGCCTCGTCTGGCTGCAGTGGCAGTGCGCGTGCGTGGAACAGCACGAGTGTGAGATCGTGCGCGATCCCGTCGTGCAGCTCATCAGCGATCCGCTCCTGCTCCTCCCGCGCCAGCGTCGCGAGCTCTCTCACGACGCGGGCACGTTCAGAGGCGAAGAATGCCTCCCGTGCTGAGATAAGCCGAAAGGTGAGGCCAGCGAGGAAGGAGATCACTGCGATTCCCGCAATCCCGAAGACGCCGCCGTCGGTGAGGGATGAGCTGTTCAGAGCGATGTTGGCGGTGAGCATGCCGAGCGCCAGGACGTGAATCGCGATTACCCAGGGCGCACAGGTCGCCGCCACCAGCCCCAACGCGATGGCCAGCTCGAGAAGGTCGCCGGCGCTGCCGGTCAGCGCTGAGCCGAGGCTGCAGATCACTATGACCATGAATGCCGCGGTCAGGGGGTGCCAAGCGAAGGCTGCGATTGCGGCACAGAGCATCAGCGCGAGCAAGTCCGCGCGTGTGAAGCGCCCGGCTGCAACGATGAAGCCGAGGGCGGTACATACTAGGACGCTCACGACGACGATGAGCAGGATCCGGGCGATCGGGTGCAGGGATCGCTGTTGCCAGAACGCTTTGGAACCGAGCATGCGGCGCAGAGAAGTCCTTCCCGGGCCGGAGAGCGTCAGCTCACCGCCGGCGCGAGGACGATCGCGTTCAGGCACAGATCCCGAGCACCTTGCACAGCCAGTCGCCGAGGTCGGCATTCGAGCCAGTGGTCAGGCGAACCAACGATGCGAGGCTGAGCATGGTCGGGGTGGGCATGGTGACTCCTCACGGTCAGGAAACGAGACAACGCCCGCCCGAGCGCGCGGCGGCGTCCCAGAACATGGATGCTCCTCCAGAGTACGTCGCTTCTTCACAAGGTCTGAGAACCATAGCCCTGGGCCGCAGATCTGCCCTCGCCCGCGCGATAGCGTGAAGAGGTGAGTGAAGTCGTGCGCGTCCTCGTCGTGGACGATGAGGCCCTGGTGCGCCACGCCCTTCGGGCATTCATCGCTGATGACGCAAGAGTCACCCTCGTGGGGGAGGCCCAAGACGGCTCTGAGGTCGTCGAGGCCTGTAAGCAGTCTCAGCCGGACGTGGTGCTGATGGACATCAAGATGCCCGAGGTCAGCGGCGTCGAAGCCACCCGCCGTGTCCTGGAGTGGAACCCGCGCTGCCGCGTGGTTGCGCTGACGACGTTCACCACCGAGTGGCGCGCCCTCGAGGTGCTGCATGCCGGCGCCTGCGGATACCTGGTGAAGAACTCCACCCCTGAACAGATCATCGACGCCATCGTCGCCGCCCACATCGGCGACCGCGTCGTCTCACCCGAGGTGCAAGAGCGATTCGTGCGCGCCGCGATCGAGTCCGGCGACGGACGCTTCGCCGATGGTGCGGCGCTCAGCGACCGAGAGCGGCAGATCATCGAACTGATCTCGAAGGGCCTGTCCAACACGGAGATCGCCGACGAGCTCCACTACGCGGAGAGCACGGTGAAGGCAGACATCCGGCACATCAACCAGCTGTGGGGTGTCGAGAACCGCCTGCAGATCGTTCTCCGCGCCACCGAGCTCGGGATCATCAGCCTCTGACGCGTCCGTCTGGTCCACCATTTCTTGCACCCGCAGCCCCAGGGCTAGGAAGCACCGCAAAGCCTTGCCGCTGCAGCGTCGGTAGTGGTCCGCTGATCCTTGCCACCGCACAGCGGCCGCAGGCAATCACAGATTGGAAGGGTGAGAACAATGACGTCGAAAGTCCATCTGAGAACAAGACTCACAGGCGGCCTGATGGCCACCGTCTTGGCAGCTGTCCTGACGATGACGCTCAACACGGGGACGGCGTCGGCCGCGACGCCGGCCGTTGCCGGAGGAACCGCATCGAGCGCACAGACGCAGGCAACCGCGGAGTGTGCAGCCGCGTCTGGGACCGTCGAGATCGCTGCGAACACCGATTCGCCGGAGATGGTCCTGCTCGACGGCGAAGCCGCAGCTGTGGCCGCATCGCGGGCGACGAGCCTCGCTGAGGCCGCCAGCATCACGCCTCACACGCCTACGGGTTTTGTGAACTACGACGGGGCGAAGGTCTACGCGCTCAATGTCGACGGCGTGAAGGCCACCTCGGTAACCTTCCCCATCGAGGGTGGCAGCTTCATGCAGCCAAGCAACGTCTCGTATGTCCTGGACGAGGCCGGTCAGCTCTCTCAGTACTCCGAGTCGACGGTCGTCGAGCGCGAGGACGGCCTGATCGACCTGAACACGTACCGAGACGGCGTGCTCGTCCACGCCGCTGAGATCGATCCCAGCACGCTCGCGGCACAGCAGTCGGCTACCGCAAAGGCGATGGACCCGACGACCTGCCTCATGGCCGTGCTCGGCGTGAGCGCCGTCGTGGCGGGCATCATTCTGGTGCTGTGCGGCGGTTCGTGCTCTGTCCCGGTTACACTGCCCACTGCTACTATCTGTGCCGCCTGCATCGGTGGGATCGCGGTGGTCGGCGGTGCTTCCATCCCCGTGGTCATGGGCTGCTTCAACGGAGGTTAGTCATGAAGCGTTCTGTTGGCTGGTTCCTCGCCTTCTTCGTCATCGTCGTTGCAACGGGAGCCGCATTGATCCTGATCATGCCGGCCGCGGTAGCGCCTGACACGACGGTGCAGATCTGGATTCCTTCGCTCCTGGGTGCCGTCTTCGCGGCCAGTGCGTTCGTGGCGTGGAAGGTTCGCCCGAACTGGAAGCAGGTACCCCCGGCTAAACAATGATCGGCTTGAGCCAGACACGGGAGGTCACCTTGGTATCCACGGATAGCTCACTCCCCACAGTGTGCATCATCCTCGGCGTCGCATCGGGAGGAGGTAAGGCTCATGCGGCCTTGGTCGATCTTCATGGAAAACGTCGTCGCAGCCCTTGTGCTCCTCGCTCTACTCGCGACTGGCTTTCCGTCGGCATCTCCAATCATCTTCCTCATCGGTATTCCGATCGTCGTCGTCGGTGCAGGCTTGGGAGCCAAGTTCGTCCAGCGCAGGAACAGATGACAGGAGTGACACCACTGGTTGAGAGAGATGCCAGAAATGCCCAACGAAAACCGGTACATGACCTTCGGCCTGGTGCTCTGCCTCCTCGGAATGGGGGTCGGCATCGGCCTGGTGATCGCGAGCTTCATCGTCGGAGTCGGATCCTCGATGGGCGCTGCTCTGTCGTCGTCCGGCACGATCACGATCATCGCCTTCGTCGTGTTGGCCTCGTGCTCAATGTCGCTGCGCGCCGCCAGAAGCAGGTCGGTGGGCACGTCTGATCGCTGATACACGAAGAGGGGCTCGGATTCCGGGCCCCTCTTCGTGCGCGTGCCGAACGTCATCGCGGTGAAGATGTAGCCCTGGGGCTAGAAGCGGACGCTGGTCCTTGGCCGCCCTCCGGACGGCCAGACACGATGGACAAAGCCCCTCGCGAAGAACATTCGCCAACCCGAGTTGAGAGACCGAGATGCCCCGAACCATCGCACAACGCCTGACGGTGTCCCTCCCGCTTGTCGGCGTCGCCTTCCTGCTGGCCTCAATGCTTTTGCCGATCCAGTTCGCCGCTGTGGCGTGGGGACTCGCGATGATCGCTTTCCTCACGGCACTCGCGAGCGCCCTCACGGTCCAGTGGCAACGGCGAACTGACTGAAGCGATCTCGCGCGTTGGGCGTCAGGTTCGTGCGGCCTGGAGGTAGGTCAAGAAGGCTCGGACGCGCCGGTTCTCTTCGATCGGGCCGAGGCCGAGCTTGGCGAAGATGTTGCCGATGTGCTTGTTCACCGCGGCGTCGGTGAGAGTGAGGACGCGGGCGATATCGGCATTCGACTGTCCATCCGCCATGAGCGCCAGCACTTCTCGCTCCCGCGGGGTGAGATTGTCGAGCGGTCCGCGTCGGGAGCCGCTGAGAACGTGTTGCACGACGTCGGGGTCAATGACGGTTCCACCCGATGCGACGGTGTCAAGTGCCGCCGCAAAGTCTCGGATGCGGTTCACGCGGTCTTTGAGCAGGTAGCCGATGCCCCCTTCGGGGAGGGTGAGCAACTCGCGCGCGTAGGTGTCGGCGATGTACTGCGAGAGCACCAGGATCGGTATGCAACCGCACGTTCGTGACCAGCTTCGCCGCCTTCGGGCGTTTCGCGGCCATGTCGGCTTTCCATTGCGCGACCGATGCTCGATAGCCGCGACCTCCATAGCGGACGGCCGCATTGCGGGGGCGTGAGGAACGAATCGGTGACAATTGATCGTTAGTGCCGGGAGGCGCTGGC
>CANSLE010000027.1 GCA_947647645.1 uncultured Microbacterium sp. | reverse complement strand
CGCGAGCTGCAGAACGGCGCCGGCGGCCTCGCCGCGGGCGCCGACCGGCTCGCCGCGGGCGCGTCCTCGCTCTCGCAGGGCGTGTCCCAGCTGGCATCCGGAACCCAGGGCCTCGCCCAGGGCGCCGGTGAGCTGTCCACCGGAGCGACCCAGCTCAGCACGGGGGTGACCCAGCTCGCCACAGGCTCCAGCTCGCTCGCGCAGGGCTTGAACTCCGCCGTGTCGCAGATTCCGACGTACTCACAGCAGCAGGCCGCCGCGACGGCGAAGGTCGTCGCGAACCCGGTCTCTGCGGAGGGCATCGGCACCAACCTGTTCGGCGCCTCGGCGATCCCGCTGCTCGCGATCCTCGCCCTCTGGTTCGGTGGTCTGGGCTCGTTCATCGCCCTGCAGGCGGTGCCGCGTCACGCTCTCAGCTCGCGCCGGCCGTCGATCCTGCTCGCGCTGCGCAGCCTCGCCCCCGCCGCCGGAATCGGCGCGGCGCAGGGTCTGCTCGTGGCCGGGGTCGCACAGTTCGCGGCGAACTACGACGCGGGAACCTGGTTCACCTTCGCGGGCCTCGCCGTCGTCGCCGGGATCTCCTTCGCCGCCGTCAACCAGGCACTGGTGGCCGTCTTCGGCGGCGCGGGCCGCTGGATCTCGACCCTCGTGGGCGTGCTCGCGGTGGCGACCGGGATCGTGTCGACGATCCCCGGCGTCCTCGCCTCGATCGCCGGCGTCATGCCGACCTCGCCCGCCTACACCGCGCTGCTGGCGGCGATCACGCCGGCCGGTGGACTCGGCGCGGGACTCGCGGGCATGATCCTCTGGGCCGCGCTCGCCTTCGTCGCCACGACGATCGCGGTGGCACGCCGCCGGACCGCGAACGCGCGCACGCTGCTCGCGGCATCCCCCGCCCTGGTCTGACGCGCCGCGGGCGGCTCACGAGGCCGCGGCGCGGGCGCTCAGTTCAGGCCGCTGTAGACGTGCAGGCCCTTGAAGAACATGTTGACGATCGTGAAGTTGAACATGACCGCGGCGAACCCGATGATCGACAGCCAGGCCGAGCGCGTGCCGCGCCAGCCGCGGGTCGCCCGCGCGTGGATGTAGCCCGCGTAGAGCACCCAGATCACGAAGGTCCAGACCTCTTTGGTGTCGAAGCCCCAGTAGCGGCCCCACGCATCGTTGGCCCAGATGGAGCCGGCGATGAGGGTGAAGGTCCAGAAGATGAAGCCGATGATCGTGAAACGGTAGGCGAGCGACTCGAGCACCTCCGCCGACGGCAGCGTCCGCAGGAACCGCGGGCCGCGGCGACGGCCGGCCGCGCCGGCGCCCGTGTCGTCGGCGGGAGCGGTCAACGCCTCGATGGCGAGCCGTTCCCGGCGGGCCTGCATGAGCTGGAGCGCTGAGAGGGCGAACGCGAGGGCGAACAGGGCCGTCGACAACGACGCCACGAAGACGTGGATGACGAGCCACACGCTCTTGAGCGGGTCGGACAGCGGCACGACGGCCGTGTAGAACCAGATCACGGTGCCGCCGAGCAGCACGACCACGAGTCCCGTGATGAACGTGCCGAGGAAACGCAGGTCGTACTTGAACAGGACGACCAGATACACCGCCATGATCAGCATCGTGCCGGTGAGGGCGAACTCGTACATGTTCGACCACGGCACGCGGCCCGAGGCGACGCCGCGCAGCACATCGCCGCCGACGTGGAAGAGGAAGCCGAGCACCGTCAGCGCGGTGCCGATGCGGGCCCAGAGGTAGCGCGTGCGATGCGCGAGCGGCGCCTCGAGCTCGGCCTTGGCCGCCTGCTGCTGCGCCCGCATCTCGTCGAGCGCGCCGCCGCGCGAGGTCGTCCCGGATGCCGAGACGCCGGCCACGGCGCCGACGAGCTGGCGCTGGTTCGCGGCATCCTTCTGCTGGATCGCGAGGTCGGAGCGGCGCCCGAGGTCGATCGCGTAGGCGATGAACGCGAGCGCGTAGATCGCGACCGCGGTCCAGACGAGAAGCCGGGAGATGTCGTCGAGAGAGAGGCCGTCGGGCATGAGGTTCAGTCTACGTCGGCGGTCCGGCCGCGAGACCGGTCAGCCGCGGACCACGCTGCCCGCGGCATCCATGGCGGCGCCGTGGTCCCGGACGAGGTCGGCGACCGCCGCGGCGATGGCGGGGTCCTCGCCGCGGGCCAGACCCGCGTACTCGAGGCGCACGACGCCGTCGCCCGCGGTGGCCTTGACCCACATGCGACGGCGCGGGATGAAGAGGGCGGCGAGCAACCCGGTGAGCGCGACGATCGCGAAGCCGAGCACCCACGGGGCACCCACGTCGCGGTGGATCGACAGCGAGACGTAGCGCTTGACCTGCTCGCGGGCGCCGCTGGCCTTCGCGTCGTCGAACGTGATCGTGCCGAGACCGTTCGGCAGGCTGACGGTCTGCCCCGGCGCGAGCTCCAGCGAGGGCACGTCGATCTTGCGACCGGTGAGCTGTGTCATGCCGCTGACGTCGAGAGCGTAGACGTTGCGGGGCGTGCCGTCGTCGATGCCGAGGTCACCCGTGTACACGTCGAGGGTCAACACGGGGTTCGCCAGCGCAGGGTAGAACGAGGTCAGCGCTCCGGTATCGAGTTTCGCGGCCGACGGGTAGAAGAAGCCGACGAGGCCCACCTGCTGGGCGAGGCCGTCGGGGATCTTGACCACGCCGAGCGAGGTCATCGTCGCCCCCTGCGGGAGGAACTCGACGTCCGAGTGCAGCACGACGTCGCCGGCCGGGTTTCGTACCGTGATCGTGGGCGCGTACCCATTGCCCATGAGGTAGACGCGGTCCCCCGCCATGTCGACCGGGTGGTTGACTCGCACGGTCTGCTGCTGCGGGTCGTGGCCGGGCTCTCGCGTGGTGAGATTGGCGGCGAAGTCGCCTGCCTGTCCCTGGCCGGCCGCGCCGAGCGGCACGTAGTTCACGTCGAAGCTGTCGAGGGTCAACGAGTACGGCGGAAGCGCGTTCGTGTCGACGAAGCGGCCGGGGTTGAACGAGGTGTAGCCGAGACCGAGGGAGTTGACGAAGCTGTTGCCCTCGACGATCACGGTCTGGCCCGTGTAGGTGAGACCGCCGCCGACGCCGACCGAGATGAGCACGCCGACGAGCGCGGCGTGGAAGACGAGGTTGCCGGTCTCGCGCGCGTAGCCGCGCTCGGCCGAGACCGACATCACGGCGGGCCGTGTTCCGTGGGCGGGCGTGTCGTACCGCTCGACGCGGTACCCGGCCTTGCGCAGCTGAGCCTGCGCGAGCTCGACGGCGGCCTCGGCGGATGCCGCGGCATCCGCGCCGTCGGGAACGACGCGGTCCACCTCGGCGTGGTCGTCGAGGCGGGACAGCCGCGCGGGCGTGCGGGGCGGCCGCGCGCGCAGCGCGTTGAAGTGGTGCTTGGTGCGCGGGATCACGCAGCCGATCAGCGAGATGAACAGCAGGATGTAGATCGCCGAGAACCACACCGACGAGTACACGTCGAACAGCTGCAGGCCGTCGAGGATCGGGAACAGGCCGGGGTTGTCGGTCTTGTACTGCAGCACGCCGTTCGGATCGGCCGAGCGTTGCGGCACGATCGACCCGGGGATCGCGGCGATGGCGAGCAGTAGCAGCAGCACCAGCGCCGTCCGCATGCTGGTCAGCTGGCGCCAGCCCCAGCGGAGCCAACCGATCACGCCCAGTTGCGGCTGCGCGATCGCGGCGGCGGGAGCCGCGGCATCCGCGTGGTCGTCCGGACGCAGCGGATCGCCGCCTGTGCGCTCAGAGCGGGAGTTCGACACCGCCGATCACCCCCGTCAGCTGCGACATCGTCGCCGTCCAGAGCCCCGTGACCATGAGCACACCGAGCCCGATCAGAAGGAGGCCGCCGATGACGTTGACCGCGCGGATGTGGCGACGCAGGAACGCGACCGACCGCGTGGCCCAGCCGAAACCGACGGCGAGGAGCATGAACGGGATGCCGAGACCCAGCGAATACGCGACGGCCAACAGCACGGCGCGGACCGGGTCGGCCTGAGTGAGCGAGATCGAGAGGATCGCCGCGTAGGTCGGGCCGATGCACGGGGCCCAGCCGATGCCCATCGCCACGCCGAGCAGCGGCGCGCCGACGAGGCCCAGTCCGCTGCGCACCTGGGGCTTGAGCGTCCGCTGCGCGAAGCCGAAGACGCCGAGGAACACGAGGCCCATGACGATGACGACGACGCCGAGCACTCGGGTGAGCATCTCCCCGTACTGGATGAAGAATCGTCCGAGCGTGCCGGCGAGCACGCCCATCGCGACGAAGACCACGGTGAAGCCCGCGATGAACAGCAGCACGCCCAGCAGCAGCCGGCGCCGTCCGGCCCGCGCGGAGCGGCTGCCGCGCGCGGCGCCGGACGCCCCGCCGAGGAAGCCGAGATAGCCGGGGACGAGCGGCAGCACGCAGGGCGAGAGGAACGACACGAGCCCCGCGAGCATGGCGATCGGAATCGCGAGCCACAGCGCGCCGCTGAAGACGACGTCGCTCACGTGGTCTCCGACACGACGTCGTTGATGATCGTCTTGAGGATCGACTCGCTCTCGACCCGCCCGATGAACCGCGCGGCGACGCGGCCCTGCTTGTCGAGCACGAGCGTGATGGGCACCGACTGCAGCGGGGTCCACGAGGCGAACGCGAGCTTGAGCTCGGCGTCGTCCTTCGCCAGCAGCGACGGGTAGGTGATCCCGTACGTGCCGTCGAAGGCGCGCGCGCCCTCCGGGCCGTCGTAGATGTTGACACCGAGGAACTGCGCGCCGGCCGGCTTGACGGCCTGGTAGGTGCTCTCGAGCGTGGGTGCCTCCGCACGACAGGGCCCGCACTGGGCGTACCAGAAGTTCAGCACCAGCACGGTGTCGGCATAGTCGGCGTTCGTCAGCGTCGACCCGTCGACGGCCGTGCCACGGAAGGCGACGGCCGCACCGCGGTCGGCGGGCGCGATCTCCTGCACGGTGCCGTCGCCGGAGATGTAGCCCTTGCCGTCACCCTGCTTGTACTGGGTGGCCAGGTCGTCGTTCGCGCCGCTGCACCCCGCCAGCCCGACGGCGAGCGCCAGGGTCAGAAGGGATGCCGCGAGCTTCGCGGTCGTCGTGCGCCTCATACCGCCCCCACATCCACCGCACGCGCCGTCGAGGCCGGCTCGGCGTAGTCCACTTCCCGCCACCTGTCGCCGTCGCGTTCGAAGCTCGTGACGCTGGACAGCGCGCAGCGCCGCTTGCGCGGATCGTGGCGCAGCGGTTCGCCCGCGACGGACAGGTGCGTGATCCAGATCGGCAGCTGGTGCGACACGAGCACGACGTCACCGCCGTCCGCGTCGTTCCAGGCCTCGCTCATCGCGGCATCCATGCGGGCGACGACCTCGGCATAGGGCTCCCCCCAGCTGGGGACCTCGGGCCGCGCGAGATGACGCCAGTTGAGCGGGTTGATCATCGCGCGCGTCATGCGCTTGCCCTCGAAGACGTTGGTCGGCTCGATGATCCGCTCGTCGACGACGGGGGCGAGGTCGAAGAGCTCGGCGAACGGAGCCGCCGACTCGCGTGTGCGCTGCAACGGCGAGACGTAGAGAGCGCTGACGGGGCGGCCGAGACCCTGCACGTGCGCGGCGGCGCTCTGCGCCATCCCGCGGCCGGCGACGCTCAACCGGAAGTTCGGGAGTCGCCCGTACAGCACACGCCCCGGATTGTGGACCTCGCCGTGGCGCACGAGGTGGAGGCGATCGGCGGGCACACGGTCAGTCTACGCGGGGCCGATCTGTGGCCGGGCTGGGAGCGGGCTCTCCCGCACCGGTCTCCTCACGCAGGGTCGCTGTCCGCCGCCCCGGCGCGACGCTGTCGCACCCGGCTCACCGTGAACCACACGAGCGCGGCGGCCGCGACGGCGATGACGGCGTACTGCAGCACGCCGGCGTACTCCTCGATGACGTGCCACCGGTCACCGAGCAGGTAACCGGACAGCACGAACACGGCGTTCCAGACGAACGATCCGGCGAGGGTCAGCAGCCCGAAGCGCCACAGCGGCATCCGGGCGACCCCGGCGGGGATCGAGATGAGGCTTCGGAAGATGGGCAGCATCCGCCCGAAGAAGACGGCCTTGCCGCCGTGACGCTGGAACCACGCGACCGTGCGATCGACGTCGTCGACCGTCAGCAGCGGCATCCGGCGCACGACCGCCCGCAGCCGGTCGATGCCGAGCCAGGCGCCGAGGCCGTACAGGGCGAAGGCCCCCGCGACCGAGCCGGCCGTGGTCCACACGAGTGCCTCGACGAGGGTGAACGATCCGCGCGCGGCGGCGAGGCCCGCCATGGGGAGGATGACCTCGCTCGGCAGCGGCGGGAAGAGGTTCTCGAGCGCGATCGCCAGCCCCGCGCCCGGCGCGCCGATGAGGTTCATGAGGCCGACGACGGCGTCGACGACCGCGGTGAGCCAGGAGCCGTCGGATGCCATCGCCATGCCTCGACGGTACGCACCGCAGATGACGAGAACCTGGGCGGATGCCGGGCGCAGGCGCGGGACGCGCGGCGAGTCGAAACGCCGCCCCACGTAGACTGGTCCCTCGTGAGTGAACGCACCCTCGTCAGCCAGCTGCAGTCCCGCGAAGACGGCACCGTCATGGTGTCCGGATGGGTGGAGACCGTCCGCGATCAGAAGAAGGTGCAGTTCGTCATCCTCCGCGACGAGACCGGCGCCGTCCAGCTCGTGAACCCCGCCACCCGCCCCGCCCCCGACGGCGGGGAGCAGGATGCCGCGGCCCTCGCCCTGACGACCCTCATCTCGGAGCTGTCGACCGGCACCTTCCTGACGGTCACCGGTGAGCTCAAGCACGACGAGCGCGTCAAGCTCGGCGGCGTCGAGATCAAGATCGCGACCCTCGAGATCGCCGCCGCGGCCCTGCCCGAGACCCCGATCGCCGCCGACAGCGGCTTGGACAAGCGCATGGACTGGCGCTTCATCGACCTGCGCCAGCGCCGCAACAACCTCGTGTTCCGCATCCAGACGACCCTCGAGCACGCCATGCGCAGCTACTGGGTCGAGCGCGACTACGTCGAGATCCACTCCCCCAAGCTCATGTCGACGCCCGCCGAGGGCAACGCCGAGCTGTTCGCCCTGGAGTACTTCGGCGACCAGACCGCCTATCTCGCGCAGAGCCCGCAGCACTTCAAGCAGATGGCGCAGGCCGCCGGCTTCGGCAAGGTGTTCGAGATCGGCGACGTGTTCCGCGCCGACCCCAGCTTCACGAGCCGCCATGCGACCGAGTTCACCTCCATCGACGCCGAGCTCAGCTGGATCGACTCCTACGAAGACGTCGCCGCGATGCAGGAGGAACTGCTCGCGGTGGCCTTCCAGGCCGTCAAGGACAAGCACGGCGACGAGATCAAGGAGCTGTTCGACATCGACGTCGTCGTGCCGACGCTCCCCTTCCCCCGCATCCCGCTGGCCGAGGCCCGCGAGATCGTGAAGGCGCGCGGCTACGACATCCCCCGCACCGACGGCGACCTCGACCCCGAGGGCGAGCGTCAGATCTCGGCCCATGTGCGCGAGACGTTCGGCCACCAGTTCGTGTTCATCACCGACTACCACCCCGAGATCCGTCCCTTCTACCACATGCGCAATGCCGAGACGGGGCTGACGGCCAGCTACGACCTGCTCTTCCAGGGCACCGAGATCACCACGGGCGCGCAGCGCGAGCACCGTATCGACGTCCTCGAGGCGCAGGCGCTCGAGAAGGGCCTGTCGTTGGAGGGTCTCGAGCACTACCTCGACTTCTTCCGCTACGGCATCCCGCCCCACGGCGGCTTCGGCATGGGCCTCGCGCGCGTGCTGATGCTGATGCTCGGCCAGGACTCGATCCGCGAGGTGACGTTCCTCTTCCGGGGCCCGACGCGCCTCGCCCCCTGACCGGGGCTGCCGACGACCGATCGACGGCGCGTCGCACGGCATCGCATGCCGCGCGACGGTTGACGCAGGGCGTACCCTGACCGAGTGCCTCTCGCGGATGACATGACTCCTTTCGGCCGACCCGCCACCGACGCCACCGCAAAGGTGCGCGCCGCGCGCGACCATCTGTTCGCGCACCGCGACGACTACGCCGCCGCAGTGGACGGCTTCGCCTGGCCGGAGCTGACCGCGTTCAACTTCGCACTGGAGTGGTTCGACGTGGTCGCCGGCGAGCACCCCGACCGCCCCGCCGTCACGATCGTCGACGCCGACCTCACGGCGAGGTCCTGGAGCTATGGCGAGCTCTCGCGCCGCTCCGACGCGGTCGCCGTGTGGCTCGCACAGCAGGGGCTGCAGCGCGGCGATCGCGTCGTCGTGATGCTCGGCAACACGATCGAGCTGTGGGAGGTCATGCTCGGCCTCACGAAGCTCGGCGCGGTCGCCATTCCCACCACGACCCTCCTGTCGCCCGACGATCTGGCCTACCGCATCGCGCACAGCGGCGCGGTCGCCGTCATCGCGCCCGCCGAGACGGCGACCGCGGTGGATGCCGCCACCACCGGCATCCTTCGCATCGCCGTCGGTGCCGGCGCGCCGGCGGACTGGATCCCGTTCGACGGGTCGCGCGAGGTCACGTCGGCGTTCACCCCGTCGGGGCCGACCCCGGCCGGCGACCTCAACCTGCTGTACTTCACGTCGGGCACGACATCCGCGACGCCCAAGCTCGTGCGCCACACCCACGTCTCGTACCCGGGGGGCCACCTGTCGACGCTCTGGTGGCTGGGCCTACGGCCCGGGGACGTCCACATGAACATCTCCTCGCCCGGATGGGGCAAGCACGCGTGGAGCAACTTCTTCGCCCCCTTCCTCGCCCAGGCGACGGTGTTCGTCTACACCTATGACCGCTTCGACGCCGCCACCCTCATGCACGTGATGGACACGCACGAGGTGACCACGTTCTGCGCGCCGCCGACCGTCTGGCGGATGCTGATCCAGGCCGATCTCGGCCTGCTCACGAAGCCGCCGCGAGAGCTGCTGGGCGCGGGCGAACCGCTGAACCCCGAGGTCATCTCACGGGTGCGCGCCGCCTGGGGTCCGACGATCCGCGACGGGTACGGGCAGACCGAGATGACCTGCGCGATCGGCAACTCTCCGGGTCAGGTCGTGAAGGATGGCTCGATGGGACGCCCCCTGCCCGGCTATCCGGTCGTGCTCGTCGACCCCGAGACTGGCGACCGCGGTGTCGACGAGGGCGAGATCTGCCTCGACGTGTCCGCGCCCATCCTGGGGCTCATGGACGGCTACCACGACGCTCCCGAGCGCACCGCGCGAGCGCTGCGCGATGGGCTCTACCACACCGGCGACATCGCCGCCCGCGACGACGACGGGTACCTCTCGTACGTGGGGCGCAGCGACGACGTGTTCAAGGCCTCCGACTACAAGATCTCACCGTTCGAGCTCGAGTCCGTGCTGCTGGAGCACCCCGCCGTCGCCGAGGCAGCCGTCGTCCCGAGCCCCGACCCGCTCCGTCTCGCCGTGCCGAAGGCCTTCGTGCGGCTCAGCGCGGCGGCGGCGGGCGACCCCCACGCGGCGGCGCGAGAGATCTTCGCCTATTCGCGCGCGCGCCTGTCGGCGTACCAACGCGTGCGTCGCCTCGAGTTCGTCGACGAGCTCCCGAAGACGATCTCCGGCAAGATCCGCCGGGTCGAGCTGCGCGCCGCGGAGGCCGCCGCCGCAGAGCGGCCCACGGGCGAGTTCAGCGACCGCGACTTCCGCTGAGGAGTCGGCTCAGACCTCGACGTCGACGGCGACCCGCTCGGCGCGGATCGTGCCGATGAACGCCGCGACCTCCTCGTGTGCGGGGTGGACCTGGTAGGCGTCCAGCCCGGCCTCGTCCTCGAAGTCGGCGACGAGGACGAGGTCCCAGTTCTGACCCGGGAACAAGACGTTCGCTCCCGCGCTCATGGCGCGCAGGGAGGGAACGACGTCCTCCAGGGCGTTGAGCCGACGCGCCGCCTCGGCGGCGTGGGCGGCACGGTCGGCGGCGTCGGCGGCCGCCATCCGGAAGGCGACGACGTGGCGAAGGGTCATCGGGGGGTGTCCTGTCGGTCGGGGGCGGTCAACGCCGCGCGGAGGCGCTCGGCGGAGAGCCGCCAGTGGGCGTGCAGGTGGTCGTCGATGAGGACGACGGGGATCTTCTCCCACCACTGCGCGTAGAGGGCCGGGTCGTCGAGGATCGAGTACTCCTCGATCTCGACGGCGTCCTCGGGCAGGTCGGCGACCACGGTCTCGACGATCTCGCGGGCGACGTCACACAGATGGCAGTCCGGCTTGGAGATGATCGTGAGAGTGGTCACGGCATCCATCCTGCCCGAATCGTCCGGGGCTCGATAACACGAAGCGCCCGTCCCGGATCGATGATCTCGGAGACAGGCGCTCGGTGTCGTTTGCAGCGTGCCGCGACGAGTTACTTCTTGTTGCGGCGCTGGTGGCGAGTCTTGCGAAGCAGCTTGCGGTGCTTCTTCTTCGCCATGCGCTTGCGGCGCTTCTTGATGACAGAACCCACGGAAAACCTCACTATGTCAGGGGTCTGGACGCGGATGGCCGCGTCCGGGAACGGGCATCTCGAAAAATGCCCTCGGAGCAGTCTAGCCGACGTCGGCGACAGGACGTTGCACGGCCTCGGTCACCGCCGTCTCGGGGACGCGATAGCTGCGTCCGAAACGAACGGCGGGGAGGTCGCCCGAGTGCACCAGACGGTACACGGTCATCTTCGACACGCGCATGATCTCGGCCACCTCCGCGACCGTCAGAAAACGCACGTCAGAAAGGTCCGGCATCCCATTCCCCCACCGATACCCGATGCGGTGCCTCCGCATTGCTGTGCACCAACATTAGAGTCTCTGTGCGTCGCGTGTAAACCGGTGTGATCGGTGTGACGAATGAGCCGTCGCCGCGGCAGGCGCTCAGCGCCCGGGCAGGCGCTTGAGGGCCGTGTCCCACGCGTGCTTCGCGGATGCCGCGGCGCGGCCCACCAGATCGGCTGCGGCCACGGCGGGCTCGGACAGGGTGGAGGGCACGGCCGGAACGGGCATGAGGTCCTCGTCGAAGAACGGCACCAGCCAGTCGTCGACGGCGTCCAGCGGCGCCGGCGACAGGCTGTAATACCGGTGCTGACCCTCTTCGCGGACCGTCACCAACTCCGCCTCGCGCAGCACCTTGAGGTGCTTGGAGACCGTCGGCTGGCTGACGCCCAGCTCGGTGACGATGTGCGACACGCTCGTGCCATGCTCGCCCGCCGACGCACGCTCGCGCAGCAGCTGCAGGATGTCCCGACGGGTACCGTCGGCGATCACGTCGAAGATGTCCGCCATGACGATAGGTTAGCCCGCGCCGCGCTCCGGAGTACCATGACAACGGTTCTTCGTCAGGAAGGGGCGAACCATGGCGGGCGACACCGTCGATGCCCGCGCGTGGCGCTCCCTGCGCGCATCTCTGAGCAACGCGTGGGACACCCTGCGCCACACGACGACCTCGTCACCCTCCCGGTTCGCGGTCGGCATCTTCCTCGCCCTGATCCTGCTGTTCACGGCACTGTTCTCGCTGCCCGCGGCGTCCGCAGACGGCAGGGTGACCCCCTTCGCCGACGCGCTGTTCACCGCGGTGTCGACGATCTGCGTCACCGGACTGTCGACCGTGAACATGGGCACGCACTGGAGCGCGTTCGGGCACGTGCTCGTCTACATCGGCGTGAACGTCGGCGCGATGGGCGTGCTGACCCTGGCATCCATCCTGGGGCTGGTCATCTCCAAGCGCCTGGGACTGCGGGCCAAGCTGATCGCCGCGGGGGACACCAACCCGCTGCGCGCCCACGGCGGCCCGGTCAACGAGGGCCAGACCGTGCGCCTCGGCGAAGTCGGACAGCTGCTCGCGACCGTCGCGCTGTCGACGCTCGTGATCGAGGCGGGTCTCGCAGTCCTGCTGTACCCCTCGCTGCTGGTCAGCGGCGTCGATCCCCTCAGCGCGCTATGGGAGGCGCCGTACTACGCGGCGATGTCGTTCACGAACACGGGGTTCGCGCCCAACGCCGAGGGCATCGCTCCGTTCGCGACCAACTACCTCTTTCTCACCCTGCTCATGGCGGGCGTCTTCCTCGGCTCGATCGGGTTCCCGGTGATCTTCGCGCTGTGGCGTCATCATCTGCACGTGCGACGGTGGTCGCTGCACGCCAAGCTGACCCTCATCACGACGGTGATCCTGTTCTTCGCCGGCGCCGCCGTGCTCCTCCTGCTCGAATACGACAACCCCAAGACCTTCGGCGGCATGGACGCCTGGGACACGACCTTCCAGGCGTTCTTCCTCTCCGCGATGACCCGCTCCGGCGGTTTCTCGATCGTGGACATCGGCGAGCTGCACGGGTCGTCGCTGGTCGTCGGCTCGATGCTCATGTTCGTCGGCGGCGGGTCGGCATCCACCGCCGGCGGCATCAAGGTGACGACGCTCGCGGTGCTCGCCCTGGCCGTGTGGTCGGAGGCGAAGGGACGCCCGAGCGTGCAGGCCTTCGGCCGCCGCATCCCCAGCGACGTCCAGCGCGTCGCTCTCTCGGTCGTCGCGTGGGGATCCACGATCGTCGCGATCTCGACGATCACGATCGCGCAGATCACGCGGTATCCGGTCGAGCACGTCCTCTTCGACGTCGTCTCCGCCTTCGCGACGGTCGGCCTGTCGACCGGCATCACGCAGGAGCTCCCGGATGCGGCCGTGTATGTGATGGCGGCGACGATGTTCATGGGGCGCGTTGGTACAGTGACTCTCGCCGCGGCCGTGGCCGCGACGAGCCGATCGCAGCACTATTCGCTGCCCGTGGAAAGGCCGATCGTTGGTTGAGCAGATCCGGAGCGACGCTCCCGTCCTGGTGATCGGCCTCGGCCGGTTCGGAGCCGCCTGCGCGGGCGAACTGGACCGCCTCGACCGCGAGGTGCTCGCGATCGACGACAACCTCGAGCTCGTGCAGAAGTGGTCGGAGCGTGTCACGCACACGGTGCAGGCCGACGCCAAGAACATCGAGGCGCTCAAGCAGATCGGCGCCCAGGACTTCCAGGTCGCCGTCGTCGCCGTGGGCTCCTCGATCGAGGCCTCCGTGCTGATCACGGCGAACCTGGTCGATCTCAAGGTCCCGCAGATCTGGGCCAAGGCCGTGTCGCAGTCGCACGGCAAGATCCTCGCCCGTGTCGGCGCGAACCACGTCATCTACCCCGAGCGTGAGGCCGGCGAGCGCGTCGCGCACCTCGTCAGCGGACGGATGCTGGACTTCATCCGCTTCGACGACGACTTCGTGCTGGCCAAGATGTACCCGCCGAAGTTCATCCGCGGCATCGGCCTGAACGAGTCGGGCGTGCGCTCGAAGTACAGCGTGACGGTGGTCGGGGTGAAGAGCCCGGGCAAGCCGTTCCGGTACGCGGAGGCGGACACCGTGGTCACCAACCACGACCTCATCATCGTGTCGGGCACGAACAGCGACATCGAGCGCTTCGCCTCCCTCGACCGCTGACCCCCCGCTCCCCGCTCCCCCGCTCCCCCGCGAGAAACCACCTACGGCGCGAGAAACCCTGCCGCACGCGGTTTCTCGGCTCGCCGGTGGTTTCTCGCCCTGCGAACGGAGGTTCCTCCCCAGGCACGGGTGGGAGCGGATCATCCGCGGGGAGTGGGGAGAAGCGGTCGGCGGCCCGCGAGTCAGGGCATGATCTGCGGATGCCGCAGCTGCTGACGGATCGCGCCGTCACCCGATCACCGCTTCCGCTCGTCACGTCCGCCGAGGCCCGCGTGCTGCGGCTGCCCGTGACCGGTCCGGGCTTCGCACGAGTGCGCCGCGGGGTGTACGTCGACGCCGTCGCGGCCGCGCGGCTGACGCCGTGGCAACGGTATGCACTGCGTGTGCACGCGTTCGCGCTGAGCCACCCGGACGTCGTGCTGTGCCTGGAGTCGGCCGCGGTCGTGCTCGGCCTGCCGCTGTTCGGCGAGACGCGCGACATCCACGTGTTCGATGCCGGGCGGACGGCATCCCGCCGCTTCGGCGACGTGTGCGTGCACACCAGCGCCGATTCGCGGGATGTCGTGCGCGTCGACGGCATCCTGTCCACGTCTCTCACCGATGCCGTCGTCGACCTCGCCCGCGTGCTTCCCCCCGCGCAGGCGCTCGCCGTCGTGGATGCCGCGATCTCGCCGCGTCAGGGCGGAGCGCTCGACATGGGCGTGCTCGAGGGGCGGGCCGCGTCGCAGGTCTCCCGCCGGGGTGTCGCGCGGCTCGCGTGGGCCTGGATGCACGCGGACGCGCGCGCCGAGTCGCCGGGCGAGAGCGTCAGCCGTGCGGTCATCCGCTGGTGCGGGTTCGAGGATCCGGTGCTGCAGCCCGTGTTCCGCTACGAGGGGGTGACGGACCGCCCGGACTTCCTGTTCCCGTCGAGTCGCACGCTGGGCGAGAGCGACGGCTGGGACAAGTACGGCATCGGCGACGACGACACGCAGGCGGACGCCGCGCGGCGCTTTCGCGACGAGAAGCGACGCGAGGACCGGTTGCGCCGCGCCGGGCATCCGTTCGCGCGCTGGGAGATGGCGGACGTGTGGAGGGTCGAGCCGCTCGCCGCCGCACTGCGGCGCGCGGCCGTCCGCATCGTCCGTCCGCGCGACCGCGCCGGTCTGGCGAACCTGCGCCAGACGCCGCGCGCGCTCCCCCACCCACC
>CANSLE010000026.1 GCA_947647645.1 uncultured Microbacterium sp. | reverse complement strand
CCGTCAGGGTCGCAGCGGCGGTCATCCGACACCGCCGACCGTCGTGTCGACCGGGATCAGCGTGGCGCACGCTGAGAGCTGCACACTGGCGCCGATCTCGAGGCGCGGGACGACGCCGATGACGCCCCCGGATCCGAGCCGGCGGTCGCTGTCGCGAACCGTGACGTCGGTGAGCACGGTGGCCCAGTCGTCCGACGAGGTGTTGGTGACGGTATACACGAAGCAGATGGCCTGTCCGTCCGTGGCACGGGAGCCGCTCAGCAGCTCGGTGCCGGTCGCCATGATGCGCTCGGGCGACGACGTGTCGGTCGAGCCGGTGAAGGCGCGCTTGACGATCCGGACCGAGGGGTCGGTCGAGAACAGGCGTGCCGTGATGGGGGCCACGACGAGCTGGTCGAAATTCGAGTCAGCGGAGCTCAGCGTGCTCGAGATGACGACCGGCGTGTTGGATGCCACCTCGCCGGCGGCCGCCGTCACTCGGACGTGCTCACTGGCCGTCGCGCCCGCCGCGATGTGCGTCTGCGCGGTCGACAGGCTCACGCCGTGCTCGACTCCCGCCGCGTCGAGCGTCGAGTCGAAGGTCAGAGGCGCCGTCGTCTGCGGCGCGCCGGGGCGCAGGCTGAACGCGTACTGCTGTCCGGCAGTGTCTCCGGTCACCAGCGTGAAGCCGGCGGGGCGCACGACGACCGGGTTCTGGAACACGATCGTGTGATCGTCACCCGAAGCGGGGTCGCGGTTGGTGAGACCGCCGAGGCTGCGCACCGTCTCGGCAGGGATGGATGCCGTGACACGCGCCGAGTCATCCACCCGGGCGATGACATCGAACTCGCGATTCGCCGAGCCGGCCACGGGAGTCACCGAGACGGTCCGCGGGTTGAGCCGCTCCGCGTCGATGGTCGCGTCGACCGCGTCGGCCGCCATCTGCACCGCACTGACGCTCACCGAGGCGGCATCCAGTGGAAGAGTCGACGAGACACGGAAGTGGAGGTCGCGGGCGAGGGTCGGGTCGTTCTGCCCGGCGGCCTGAGTGATCGTCACCTCGGGGCGGCAGCTTCCGCTGAGCGCGACGATCCGCGAGTACTGCGATGACGCGCCCGATGCCTGCGTCTGCACCCGGATGTAGCCGCCGGCGACGCCGGTGGTCTGGTCGACCATCGTGATCTGCTGGGTTCCACCGACAGCCGTCGTGGGGAACTCCTGTGGGCCCACCGGGATCGGGAACTGCAGCGTCGTGGAGGATCCCGTGACGGCGCTCGCGCGTCCCAGATAGACCTCGGCCGTGCGATCCGCGGTCCAGTACACATCGAGGTCGACCGCACCGACGGGGAACGGGGCGGCGTCGGGTTCACGAACCGGCACCGACGCCAGGCAGAGCGGAGTTCCCTGGGGCAACGGAGACACCGCGCTCACCGCGCCAGCGGGGGCATCGGTCGTCATGACGGTGGCGGCGCCGGTGGGGTACCAGGTGTTCATGCGACCGTTGGCATTCGTCCCGTTGCTCAGGAGCGCGGCGATGCCGCGCGCGTCGCCGCTCAGCGTCTCCTCCGACGTGGCCGGTCGTGCCTGGCTCGCGCTGCGCGCGCCGAAGGCGTTGCGCTCGACAGTCACCGTGCCGGTGTTGACCAGGCCGATCGAAGCCATGTTGTAGCCGTCGAAGTAGTTGTCGGCGATCGTCAGGTCGCCAGCGTTGCCGACCGGCGTGTTGCCGTTCCATCGAATCGCGTTCTGCTGACCCACCGTGCCGCGGACGAACTCGTTGCCGCTGATGCGGTTGGTGCCGCCCATCGGACCGTACGGCAGGCTGATAAAGGCTGAGGGGTGGACCACGCCGTACCAGGGAGCCCCCTGAACGTTGATGAAGCGGTTGTCGCTGATCGTGATGTTGCTGGCATTCACGCTGAAGCCGGGCGCATCGGTCGTCGAGAACGCGAAGCCGCGGACCGTGGTCGGCAGGTTCGTCACCGACGAGTTCGTGAACTCGAACCCGTCGACCACGACGTTCGGGCCGCGCGGGACGAAGTCGAGGAGATTCGTACGGCATCCCGAGCCGTCGCTGACGCCACAGCCGCCTGGACCGGTCGAGTACGTGACATCGACGTTCTCGATCTTCACATTCCTGATGGGCGTGCTGTTTTGTGCATTGATGTAGAAGATGGCGGTGACGCCATCGATGTGTGCGAACCCCTGAATGCGGTAGTTGCGGACGGTGATGTTCTGCGCGCCTTCACGGATGGTCATGAAGCGCTCCGGGAAGTAGTTGTTCTGGGTGACGACCGAGCCACCGTCGAGAACGAACCCGTCGGCGTTCGGGCCGAGGACGAAGGTCGACTCGCCCGAGAGGATCTGGTTCATGTTCAAGAACGTCACGTTGGGTGCGTTCACATGGAAGAGGGCAAAGATCGTGTCGCGCGAGGTCTCCACTGTCACGAGGCCGCGCAGGTCGATCGTCACCGGAGCGGTGATCTCGTAGTGGGCGCCCGCATCCTGGTTGGAGACCGGGCGATCCTGCATGCGCGAGGCGATGGTGGGGTCGATGTTGCCACCCCACCCCGGCGCCGCCGTGATCGTCACAGCGCCGGCAGGAGCGTTCAGCGCATTCGACTCCTGGATGGCGGCGAGCAGCGTGCATGTGCCGGCCGCAGTCCGGCACACACCGTCACCGGGGTTCGTGTCGCTTGCCGTGACGGTTCCGTCCAGCGAGTCGATGACGAAGGTGTACGACACCGCCTGGGCACTCGCAGCGACCACGAAGGAGCCCACCACGATCGCCGCGACCGTCGCGACCGCGGTCGCTATCGTGCGCCACGGACGCCGGCGCTTCGCAGCCACCGCCTGGGTGCTCCTTCTCCTGCTCGGTCGATCCATCGCCGGCCTCCGTCTCGATGCGTACTTGTCTCCCCACGATCCTGACCGGGTGGTAACTCTGGGGTGCTCCGTCCGGGCGGCTTTCGGTAGGCCTGCGGGGCGATCGCCGTAGCCGGGGCGTCACCGTGCGTAGTCCTCGCGACGGGATCCGTAACGGCCGCGGATGCAGAGAAGGAGGGCACTGGCCGGCCAGTGCCCTCCTTCGGCCCCGTCCTCTTGCCGAGGAGGGGGCGTCCGGCAGTGGGATCGGAACCCGCGCTTGGGGACGCGGGGCCGGTGCCGGAGCTACGTGCGTTCTGACGCGACGATGGCGCGATAGAACGATGAACGTGGGGTGCCACCCACGCTACGAGCGGCGACGGCTCAGGTCCGCCGCTGCGTACCGCGCCGCGACCGAGATCCGTAGTTCACGATGGTGTTTGCGTACTCAGCGCTGGAGCATGGGGGCGCGCCGTCCCGTCCGTGATGGCCGTGCGCGTGATCATGGACACCTCCCCGGGTCGGTGCCGAGCGCTGCCTCGCCCACCGTTGAAGGCCAATCGCGAAGACCTCACCTGGCCCGTCTGGGAGCTCCGCGCCACGGCGCGAGCGCTGGGGGACTATTTCGGTGACCTGGTTCCACGGAGCATTCTGCTCGCGTGCATCGCGAGGTAGGCGCGGAAGGCACCAGGTGATTCGACGATGAAGTCGATGTCGGTGAGCATCAGGGAGAGCGCGAGCCATTCGTATGAGTCCACGTACGCGATGTAGCGGCATTCCCCTTCACTGACCGGTTCGAGCGTCCCATCGACACGGTAGAGGCGTTCGGCTGCGTCTTCCGCGCTCGCGTGGAGCGTGAGAACGACGGTGTGCTCTGGGATGCCTCGGAACTGTGAACGAAGATATGCCGGTAGATCGTCGGCAGGCAGCATCTTGGGGTGGTAGTGCTCGGACCCCACGTGCACGTTGTCTATGCGGTCGAGTCGGAAGGTGCGCCAGTCGCTCCGCCCCCGATCCCATGAAAAGAGGTACCAGCGTTGTTGGAGCCGGAGCAGGCGTGCTGGCTCCACCTCACGTCGCGCGTCATCGGAAGCTCTGGCGTAGTCGAATGTGAGGATTCGGTTCGCTGTGATTGCTTCGGCGATTGATTTGACGAGCCCGAACTCAGGCAGCGCTCCGGCGGTACTGGAGATGTCGGTCGTAGCGATAAGAGCGTCAACGGTCTTCCTGAGCTTAGGAGGCAAGATGCGGTGGAGTTTCGCTTCTGCTCGCTGGGCAGCATTCGCTGTCTCCTCGTGACCCGTCGCTCCGCTGGCTGCCAGTTTCAGGCTGAATACAGTCGCGATTGCTTCGTCGTCTTCAAGCATGAGTGGCGGTAGCGCTCTGCCTGATACGAGTTGGTAGTAGCCGCCAGGTCCGCGACTGCTCTGAACCGGGTAACCGAGGTCACGGAGGAACTCGATGTCCCGTCGCAGCGTCCGGGGAGTGCTCTCGGTCGTCTCCGCCAGATCGGTCGCGGTCCATTGGCGTCCGCTCTGCAGCAGCGAGAGGAGGCGCAGCATCCGTGCTCGTGGGGATCCCATCTGGGCCGGCCCTCCCTCCGCTTATTGTGGTCATTTTCTGACCACAACTGATCGTAGCGTTGACGTATGACGATGACGAGTGAGGATCGTGCCGCGTGGATCAGCGTTGAGAACGCACGGACGAACAACCTCAGGAACGTGTCTGTGCGGGTGCCCAAGCATCGGATCACCGCATTCACTGGGGTGTCGGGGTCGGGCAAGTCGTCTCTCGCGTTCGGCACCATCGCTGCTGAGGCGGGGCGCTTGGTGGCGGAGTCATATCCACTGTTCGTGCGCAACCGTCTCCCGTCGCGTGGTCGCGCGGACGTGGACCGCATCGATGGCCTCATGTTCACGACGGTCGTGGACCAGCGGCCGTTCACGGGCAACGCCAGGTCGACCGTCGGCACCGCAAGCGACATCGCACCCTTGCTGAGAGTGCTTTTCTCTCGCATCGGCGAGCCCTCTGCTGGGTACTCTCCGGCTTACTCCTTCAACGACCCATCCGGGATGTGCCCGACGTGCGAGGGGTTGGGAACGGTTGACGATATCGAACTCTCCCAGTTGCTCGATATGGGGCTGAGCCTGAACCATGGCGCAATTCTCTTCCCCACGTTCGCACCCGGCACCTATCGGTGGTCTCGAATGGTCCACTCCGGTCTGGCGAACCCCGACGTGCCCTTGTCAGAGCTACCCGAAGACGCACTCCAAAAGCTCCTCTACGCAGAAGACCTTCCCTTGGCGAGCCCTGACCCGGAATACCCGAAGTCGAGCAACTTCGACGGGGTGATTCCCAGGCTACGCAACAGCTACCTGCGGAAGACGCCCTCCCGCCTGACCGACGAAGAGCAAGACGGGCTTTCCAAAGTTGTCACTCGCAAGACGTGTCCCGAGTGCCACGGCGATCGAGTGAACCATGCTGCTCGTTCCAGCCTCATCGGGGGAAGATCGATAGCTGACTGGTCGGCGTTACCGGTCAGCGAACTGCGCGATGTCGTCCGCCGGATTCACGATGGGCGCGTAGCTCCGGTCCTTACGGCGATCAGTGAACGATTGGAATCACTGGATGCCGTCGGCCTTGGATACCTGAGCTTGAATCGGCATTCGACGACGCTCTCCGGTGGCGAAGCACAACGGGTGAAAATCGTCAGACATCTCGGCAGCTCACTGAGCGATGTCTGCTACATCTTCGATGAACCCAGCGTCGGTCTGCACCCCCATGATGTTCAACGGCTCCTCGGGCTCCTCGCGGGGTTGCGCGACGCTCACAACACCGTCCTCGTCGTAGAGCATCACCCCGCCGTGATCGCCGCCGCCGATCACGTCGTGGAACTGGGGCCCGGAGCAGGGGCGAAGGGCGGTCGCATCCAGTTCGAGGGGACACCCACCGGGCTATCCACCAGCAACACAGCCACGGGAAGAGTGCTCCACGAGCAGATACGCCTCAAGCTCGACCCTCGGACCTCGTCAAGCGCGGTGACCATCGAACATGCCACCGCCAACAACCTCCGCGACATCACCGTCGACATCCCACTCAGGGTCCTCACCGCAGTGACCGGAGTCGCGGGCTCTGGCAAGAGCACGCTGATTGCCGGAGCTCTCCCCGCTCAGCACCCGGAGTTCTCCGTCATCGGCCAAGAACCCCTTCGCGGAGGAAACCGGTCGACTCCCGCCACTGTGCTGGGAATCGCTGAGCCCATTCGCCGCGTCTTCGCTCGTGCCAACCACATGGCACCGACGTGGTTCAGCGCCAATGCAAAAGGGGCGTGTCCGGCATGCAAAGGCAAAGGCGTCATCGTCACCGACCTCGCGTTCCTCGATGATGTGAATGCCCCGTGCGAGGCATGCGGCGGGACAAGATTCAACCCCAAGGCACTCACGGCCGAGTTCGAGGGGTTGAACATCGCCGAGGCCCTTGCGATGAACGCTTCTCAAGCCCTCACCCTCTTTCGGAGCGTTCACGACATCACGACTCCGCTGTGCTGGCTGGAAGATGTCGGGCTCGGCTACCTCAGCATCGGGCAAGCAATCAACACTCTGTCCGGAGGCGAGCGCCAGCGCCTGCTCCTCGCTAAACACCTCAGCGACGCCCCAACACCGTCGAACTTGCGGATCGTGCTCGATGAGCCGACGGCAGGGCTGCACGGCTCCGACACCGACCGGCTCCTTGGTCTTTTCGACCGGCTCGTGGACCAGGAAGCCACCGTCATCGCTATCGAGCACAACCAACGCGTCATCGCACACGCCGACCACATCATCGACATCGGCCCCGGCGCAGGACACGAAGGGGGCTCCGTTGTCTATCAAGGACCGCCACACGGGCTGCTCACCGCGCGCGGCTCGATCACCGGGGAGTATCTGCGGTCGGTTCAACCCGCCTCAACCTGATGCCGATGACGGCCCTACTCACACGCTGAACTGGCATTTTCGTGAACAGTGATCGCTCCGGGGCGCCGTCCGGTCTCCGGCGCAGCCTCGAGCATCAGGGTCAGCAAACGAAAAAGCTCCCCGCAACCCAGCGGGGAGCTTGTCGTCGAACTCCGAAAAATCAGTTCCTTCGTCCCTTGGTTTGAACAAGGAAACTCTGGCTGGGGTACCTGGACTCGAACCAAGAACAACGGAAAGCCATCTGGCCCGTCCGAGCGAAGCCCGAATCAGTGGAGTTCCCCGTAATTTCAGGGATCTCATGGGTCGAGTGTACCGCGGGCTACCGACAGCTACGCAGTGATTCGGGCTGATTCGCGCCCCTCGGGAGGGTTTTTGGTCACCAATCTGGTCACCAGATCGGATAGGGCCAGATCCGACGAAAGCCGTCAGAGGTCGGTCTTACCTGTAGTGGATTCTGTCGGCTCGGACGGCGTGACGGGCGCAGTGCTCCAGCTCCGTTCGGCGGGGCTCCAGACGGCTTTGCCGTCGAGCCCGTCCAGCACCGGGTCGACGAAGTCGGCAGCCGCAGCAACGGTGTCAGAGAACCTCTCCGGCAGACTCGCACCCGCCTCGCCGAGCCCCTTCCGGTAGGCGACATAGGTCGAGTTTCGCAGCGCTGCGAGCCCCTCGGTGGCCTGCGCTAACGGAATCAACGTGGTCCCGCGGAAAATTGCGGTCGCCGTGAGCGCGTCACGCAGTTCCCCACACTGGAGAGCCTGTGTGCCGGTCAAGAGGTGGATATCCGCGAAGTCACGCACGCGCGTGTTCGCTCGTGCCAGTTCGATAGCGGTGACGAGTTTCTCTGCGAATACCGTCTCGATCGGGTAGCCCAGGATGCGGATCGGCGGAGCGTCCGGCCGCAGCGACGGCAGCTCAACTGTTCGCGGGGCCGGAGTGACGGGGTCGCCGAAGTTGATGTCAAGCCGCAGCTTGACCTGCGCTGTTGCGAGCTGTACCGTCATCGTCACCCGCACGCCGGAATACAGCGCGTCGTCACGAATCACCGCAGTGGCGACTGTGTCGGACAGGAACTCCACGCCGTCGTCTGGGTCTTCGATCGCGGCGATCTCGGCCACACGACGGGCCACGGCCTCTTGATCAGAGGCCATGTTACGAGCGAGGGCGTCGGCGTCGACCGTGGGACGGCGGGTGCCGAAGGAAGCGAGCAGCATCCCGCCCTTCAGGATGAAGTCCTCGGCGTACGGTGAGCGCGACATACGCGACAGCCATCGCTCGACGATGTACATCGTGAGCAGCTCCTGCGTGCCACGCTTTTGGCGACGAGCCTGATTCTGCAGGTCGAGGTACGCGCGCCCCGCGGCGCTCTCTCGCGTGGGGCGACTCATCGGGCACTCGCAACATCGAGCGCAGCACGCATCGGCCCGAACGTCCCCAGCGCCTCCGCGTACTCCAGCAGCAGTGCCGGTTTCGAATTCGGTGCTGCCAGATATCGGTGAAGCGCGGCATGCGCAATCGGCTCACCAAGGCGTCTCCGAAATCTCATGAGATCCACCACCGTCCTCGCCGCATCATAGATGCGCACGGGCTCCCCCGGCCCCGCCTCGAACGCGGTCAAACCAAGTTCGAACGTGGCCTCATCGAAGCGAAACACCGTCACAGGCGGGTAAGTGATCGCCGGCGTATGCGACCGTTTGGGAACCGCGATCTGCACCAACGCCGGCATCTCGTCCGTCAGGTCATGGATCGCTGCCGCCGAGACGCAGCACACGATCGCACGAGGAGCGCGGTGCGCCACTGCGATCATGTCGGGGTACGACGCCGGGGGCGCGTCTGCTCGGCGGAAGACCCCGCGTGAGAGTTCGATGATGCGCCCGCCATCTCGCCAGGCATACAGATCTCGCGGATGCACACCGTGTGCCCGCGAGGTCTCCGTCGTGAACGTCGACGGGAGCGACCCGTCCAGCTCCTTCATGGATACAATCCTCGCATAGATCACTCAAGTGTGTGCGGTTTTTATCCACCCCTGGTCACGCGTTCTTCTTGCTCTGGTCAACAGTTTTGCTCTGGCTTCTGCGAAAGCTCCGAAGAGGAGTGCGTCGCGGATCGACCCGCTGAGCCTGTCGAAGTTCTCGGCCTCAGCCATCTCCTGCCGTGAGGTCTCCGCCGCGGGGGTGTCGGTCATTCGGTTGCCTCGCTCCCGGATGCCACCTCGACGACCTGTTCCTCCGCAGAGACTTCTTCGGCGCGATCTCCCATCATCATGCGATAGTGACCGATCTGGCCGTGCTCCTCGAAGATGCGACGAAACACGCGGAGGTTAGATTCCACGGTGCTCGGCGCCGGCGAGTAGTCAAGGTCGTCGAAGATCGAGCGGGAGCCAGCATTGACCCAAGTGAAGAGCGAGCGACAGATGACTTGCTCGTCTCCGTCGAACTTGGCGATGATGGCGGGGTCGTCGACGCCGCCAAGCACCTTGAAGTACGTCTCTAGGATCCGACGCAAGGTGTTCTGGAGGCCGACTGCGCTCTCCGCGGGACGCTCGGCCGACCTCTTGACCTCGTCCCACAGTGCTCCGTAGGCGGTCTGGATCGGGTTGTCGTCGCGCAGTTCGACTTCGCTCGACTGTCCGTTTCGCTTGCGCACGACGCCGTACTTCCAAGACCCGAGCTTTGGGCCACCGTGCGGGCGATACGTGACGTCCTTGTGGAAGTGCGCGTTGTGCGTCATGAGCAGGAGCTGCCGAACTCGACCAGCGCCTGCTGCGACATCCTCGACGATCCTGCGGACAAGGGTGGAGACGGCGTACAGCACGTCGCTGTCGAGGCTTGAGATCGGGTCGTCGATCACTGCCAGGAAGTCATTCGGCTCGGATTCATCCTGCGGCGAGCCCTGTAGAGACTGGGCGAAGTAGAGAAAGGTGATGAACGTCCGCTCGCCTTCACTGAGCGTTTCCGTGGCGACATCGCCGTTTGAGCGGACGAGGGTGTAACCGTCCTGAACTGCTGTCGACTCCGCGAGAGAGAAGGAATGGAAGCCGACGGAGTCCAAGAGGCGGTTGATGCGGTCGATGATCGGCTTGCTTGACGTGACCTTCGCCTGCAGCTCGCGGAGGCGCGACTCTTTGGCACGAACGTCAGTCTTCGCCGACTCAATCCGGCCTTCGAGGTTCTGCTTTCCCGCCAGATGTCCGGGCATCGCCCCCTCGTGGCGGCTCAGCTCCGCCAAGAGGGTCGCCCGTGCGAACACGACCCAACAGCGGTCGAGAAGCGACTTCTTCGCCGCTGATCGGTTTCTGAGGAGAGGGTTGAAGCCTTGGATGGCCTCGTTGGCCTCCCGAACGACGGCGTTGACACCTTCTACCTGCGGCGAGGGATCGGGCACCGACAGGATGCTCGAAGGCCCCGACAACTTTGCGTTGATCTGCGCTCGGGCATCAGCGATCACCCTCTCCAGCGGCACCCTCGCTGCTGCTAGCCGTTCGGCGTTTATGTGCTCTGTGACTCCCGCTCGTGCCGTCAGATCGTCGAGATAGGTTGCGTTGTTCGCGGTACGGGTGGCAGAGCGCTTACGGAACCGAGACGCGCTTTCCTTGGCCCGGCGTGCCACGATGGCGTTCTGCTGCGCGGGTGAGACGGACGGTGGTCTCGTAGTTCTCGTATGTCGACCACGAGAGCGTGCCGTTCTCGGCGCGCACCTTTACCGTCGGCAGCCATGCCTCCGCGGCCTCCTGGACGGTCGATTCGGCGGTGATGATGGCCTTCGTGTGCGTCGTCATCGTCTTCGCTCGTGAAAGCAGTTCTTCGCGGGCTGCATCCTCGGTAGCGCCTTCGGCGCGGAGTTGCACCAGCTCGCCGGAGTCGTTGCGCATCCGGGCGCGTGCCCGCCATTTGCCGTTCGTAAGCTGTGTCACCTGCGCCTGGCCGACCCCGCCCGCGGCGATCTTCGGCCTAGCCATGACGCTGCTCACGCGCCCAGGCGAGCACGTCGTCGCGGTCGTACTTGACGTGCCGGCCGAGCTTCAGCCACGGCGGCCCTGACTTCGTAAGCCGCCAGCCTTCGAGCGTGCGCTCGGGCACGCCCAGCAGCACGGCGACCTCGGCCTGGGTCAGGAACGCGGGCTCGACCTCGATGCGTGCATGAGCTTCCATGCCAGTCAGGTGCGGAGCGCGTACCCACGCGAACCAGCGGGGACGAGTACGTACCTCATCAGCAGAGACGATCGCGAAACGCACCCTGCGGGGGTTTCTGGTCACCAATCTGGTCACCAGACGCCAGATCAGGCCACTCGATGGAGTGAGGAGGGAGCCGGACTTCCTAGAGAACTCTAGCGATTCGTTGCTGGGGTACCTGGACTCGAACCAAGAACAACTGAACCAGAATCAGCCGTGTTGCCAATTACACCATACCCCAGGGGGTGACGACGCAAGTCGTACCGAGGGTCTAGCTTAGCTCACGCGCAGGCGGTGTCCAAACCGAGGGCGCGCGCGCCGCCGTCGTGGCGTTTCCATAGGCAACACCTCTCACACACCGCAGAAGCGCACGTAGCGTGACGCCCGTGACAGCCCCTCCTGCCCCGGTGTCGTCGGAACCCTCACACGCCCCGGATGTCCACACGGGCACGCGACGACGATGGGGCACCGCGTGGCAGTGGTCGCTGGGGGGCATCGCCCTCGTCGCCGTGATCCTGACGGGGTGGGGCGTCGGCGGGTCGATGTCCGAGTACTACGCGTCCGTGGCCTTGTCGATGAGTCGGAGTTGGCCGAACTTCATTTTCGGCTCGTTCGACCCCGCCGGCACGATCACTCTCGACAAGATCCCGGGGTCGTTCTGGATTCCCGCGCTGAGCGTCCGTATGTTCGGCTTCTCGCCCACGGCGGTGATACTCCCGAACGCGCTCGCGGCCGCCGCGGCCGCGGTCGTCACCGCGATCACGGCCCGCCGATGGGCGGGAAGGCTCGCCGGTGTCGCCGCAGGCGCCGTCGTCGCGACGACCCCCATCCTCATCGCTGTCGCGCGCTCCAACCAGCCAGAGACCTTCTTCGTCCTGGCTCTGGCCCTCACCGCGTGGGCAGCCACGCACGCGCTCCGGCGCTCCAGTCTCGGCTGGCTGCTGCTCGCCGGCCTCTTCATCGCGGCCGCCTTCCAGTCCTACATGCTCGAGGCGTGGGCGGTGTGGCCTGCACTCGCGGCGGCGTACCTCTGTACCCGCCAGTCGTGGTGGCGCCGCCTGTGGCACGTCGCCGTCGCCGGTACGGTCAGTCTCACCCTGTCGCTCGTGTGGATCGTCGCCGTCGCGCTCGTACCGGCATCCGATCGCCCGTACATCGGCAGCACGCTCACCAACAGCCCGTGGGAGATGGTCTTCGGCTACAACGGCCTCGGCCGGTTCGGGTCGACGACCGACAGCGGGGCATACCGCTCCTTCACACCCTTGTTCTCAGGCGACCCCTCCGCCGTCAGACTGCTGAACGCCGCACTCGCGGACCAGATCGGATGGCTGATCCCCACAGCGGTTCTGGCGGTCGTCGTGCTCGCCCTCCTGCGATTCGAGACGCCGCTGCTGGTCTTCGGGGCCACGTGGTTGGTCACCTTCGCCGCGATGTTCTCCGTCGTCGCAGGAATGCACCAGTTCTACACCGCGTCGATGTCCGTTCCGATGGCGCTGCTGATCGGGACGGCGTTCGCACGCGCGCGGCAACGCCGCGCGCTCTGGGCGCAGATCGCGCTCCCGACACTCGCGGCCACCACCGCGCTCGCAATCAGCATCGCCGTCGCTGACGGCGGCAATACGGGCTTCTCCCTCCCGGTCGCCGCCGTGCAAGCGCTCATCGCGGGCTCGGCGGTGGTCCTTCTGGCGATCGAACGGCGCCGACCGGATGTCATGCGTCTCACCGCTCTCACCGGTCTCGTCGCGACGCTGCTCACCCCGGCCGTCTGGTCCGCCGTCACGATGCGCTCCCCCGACGCGATCAATCCCACCGCGGCCGGCGTCACGAGCGCGTCCGGGATGCCGGGCCTGGGCGCTCTCCCGCGGGCCGGCGGAATGCGCGGCACGCCCGACGTCCGCGCGGAGCGCGGTGCGAGCCACGCCACCACCACCGCGGTCGCCTGGCTGGCCGAGCACCAGCACGGGACGTCCTACCTCGCAGCCACCTTCGGCGCACAGAGCGCCGCGAGCCTCATCATCGCTTCCGACGGCGGCTCGTTCCTCCCCATCGGGGGCTTCGACGAACACGACCCCGCACCCACCCTTGAGGCATTCCAGCGGCTCGTCGCCGACGGAGAGCTGCGCTTCGTGATCGCGGGAAGAGTCGGTGGCTTCGGCGGCGGCTTCGGCGGCGACGGCCTGGGTGGGACGGACTCCGCGACATCCACCGCCGGGCAGATCCGCACCTGGGCACTGGCGAACTGCCGCGAGGTCACCGAGGCACCCCTCTCCGGCCTCTATTCCTGCGGAGGCTGAACCGGGACTCCGGCTCGACGTCAGCCGATGCGCTGCACGAGTGCGTCGAGCCGGCGCACCGACTCGGCCTTGCCGAGCAACTCCATGGACTCGAACAGCGGTGGCGACACACGCCGACCGCTCAGGGCGACCCGGAGCGGACCGTACGCCACGCGCGGCTTCAGCCCGAGACCGTCGATGAGCGCCGACGAGAGGGCGTCCTGCACCGCCGCGGCCGTGAAGCCGCGCTCCGGCACGAGCTCGAGCGCGCCGACGGATGCCACGAGCACCTCGCCCGCGTTGACCGGCAGACCGTTCAGCGCGTCGTCCTCGTACACGACCTCGTTGCGGAACAGGAAGCCCAGCAGCCCGGGAGCCTCCCCCAGCAGCTGCATGCGCTCCTGGACGAGCGGGGCGGCGAGATCCAGCGTCCGCTGCTGCGGAGCGGTCGGCGGGTTCTCGATCAGCCCGGCGGCCTGCAGGTACGGCACCAGGCGATCGGCGAAGTCCTCGGCATCCAGCATGCGGATGTGGTCACCGTTGATCGACTCCGCCTTCTTCTGGTCGAAGCGGGCGGGGTTGGGATTCACGTCGACGATGTCGAACGCGGCGATGAACTCGTCGAGCGAGAAGACGTCCCGGTCAGGGGCGATGGACCAGCCCAGCAGTGCGAGGTAGTTCAGCAGGCCCTCATGGATGAACCCGCGCTCACGGTGCAGGAAGAGGTCGGCCTGCGGGTCGCGCTTCGACAGCTTCTTGTTGCCGGTCTCGCCGAGCACCAGTGGCATGTGTCCGAAACGCGGCATGACGTCGGTGACACCCGCCTCGATGAGCGCGCCGTACAACGCGAGCTGGCGCGCGGTCGACGGCATCAGGTCCTCGCCGCGGATGACGTGCGTGATGCGCATGAGTGCGTCGTCCACCGGGTTCGTGAAGGTGTAGAGGGCCTGCCCGCCCGCACGCACGACGACGAAGTCGGGGAAGGAGCCGGCGGGGAAGGTCACCTCTCCGCGGATGAGGTCCACGTAGGTGAGGTCCTCGTCGGGGACGCGCAGCCGCCACGCGGGCTCACGACCCTCGGCGCGGAACGCGGCCTTCTGCTCCTCAGTGAGGTCACGGTCGAAGTTGTCGTAGCCCAGCTGCCTGGCCCGTCCGGCGGCGTCGTTGCGGGCATCGATCTCCTCGGCGGTCGAGTATGACTCGTACACCGCGCCCGACGCGATCAGCGTCTCGAGCACGTCGGCGTAGATGTCACGGCGCTGCGACTGCCGGTACGGGGCGTGTGGGCCGCCCTTCTCCACCCCCTCGTCCCAGTCGATCTTCAGCCAGGTGAGGGCGTCGACCAGCTGGCGATAGCTCTCCTCGCTGTCTCGCGCGGCGTCGGTGTCCTCCACGCGGAAGATGAGCTTGCCGCCGGTGTGACGGGCGTACGCCCAGTTGTAGAGCGCGGTGCGCACCATGCCGACGTGCGGCAGCCCCGTCGGCGAGGGGCAGAACCGCACGCGGACGTCGGTTCCGGAAGCGGTGGTGGTACGGGGATGGATCGCGGCAGACATCCGTCCCAGTCTAGGCGCCGTCCT
>CANSLE010000025.1 GCA_947647645.1 uncultured Microbacterium sp. | reverse complement strand
AGATCGAACCGCTGTGCGAGGATCTCCGGCATCCTCGCGACCAGTCTTGTCGCGACGACCTGTTCGAACTCGGGCGTCCCCAGCTCTCGCGCGGGACGCGCGGCCACGATCCGATGGATCACGTCTTCCTGCGCGCGAACCCATCCCACCCGGAGCCCGCCCCAGACCGACTTGCCGAAGGACCCGACGCGCACCACCTCCTCGTGCGCACACGCGGGAACGGCAGGCGATCCGTCGATGGCCAGATCAGCCGTCGTCTCGTCGATGATGAGCGTGGTGCGGTTCTCACGCGCGGCGCGGGCGAACACTGCCTCCTCGTGAGCGCTCATCGACCGGCCCGTCGGGTTCTGGAATCGGGGCATGAGGTAAGCCACGCGTGGCCGTGTTCGCGCGAACACCTGCGATGCGCGGTCGAGGTCCCATCCGTCGTCCGTCGTCACGGGTACCGAGGTCAGGCGCGCGCCGGCTGCGCGGAGCGCATCGGCGGCGTGCGGATAGGTCGGCGTCTCTATGAGCGCGCGATCACCGCGACTCAGGAGGACCGTCGCGAGGAGGTGGATGGCCGACTGCGCTCCCGTCGTGATCACGATCTGCTCGGCCGTCGTCGGGATGCCGAGGGCGCCGTAGCGGGCCGCGAGAGCGTGCCGCAGCTCCAACGAACCACGCACGTCGTAACCGGCGCGGGAGACGATGCTGGCGGCATCCGCGGCAACCTCGCTCATCACTCCCGCCAGTCCAGGCCAGGCGGCCGGGCTCGCCTGCTGAAGATCGATCGCGCCATCGCCGGCGGCGACGCGACCGACATCGCGCCGTGGCCGCGGCAATGTCACGCTGCCCGAGCCGCGGAGACTCGAGATGTGACTGCTGTCTCGCAGGCTGCGGTAAGCCGCGGCGACAGTGGTGCGACTGACATGGAGAGCCGTCGCCAGCTCTCTCTCCGCGGGCAGCGCGGTGCGTGCAGCGAGCCGATTGTCAAGACACAGCAGCCGGATGCCGTCGGCAAGAGCCTCGTAGGCGGGCTCACGCGTGCGCCATCCGCCCAGCGCGGCGGCGAGGGCACGCGCGGTGATGCGAGAATCCATGGCGGCCAGCCTATCGTGATTGGACTGCTCGTCCAGGTCCAATTCTACGATTGGATGAACGCATGCACATTCGGATCGTCAACCTGCTCCTCGGACTGGTGCTCTACGGCGCCGGCTGTGGGGTCATGGTGCGCGCAGGAATCGGGCTCGACCCGTGGACGGTCTTCGCCCAAGGCTTGTCTGTCCAGACGGGGATCGGTATCGGCTGGATCACGAACATCGTGGGACTCCTCGTCCTTCTGCTCTGGATCCCGCTGCGTCAGCGTCCGGGCATCGGCACGTTCGCCAACATCCTGATCGTGGGCACGAGCATGCAGCTGACGATCGGTGCCCTCCCCAGCGTCCACGGCTTCGGCGTGCAGGTGCTGATGTTCATCGGCGGCATGGTCGTGGTGGCTCTGGCATCCGGCATGTACATCGGTGCGCACTTCGGAGCCGGTCCTCGCGACGGGCTGATGACCGGGCTGCATGCGCGACTCGGGTGGCCGATCTGGACGTGTCGGCTGTCGGTGGAAGCCACCGTACTCGTGGCCGGCTGGCTCCTGGGCGGCACGGTCGGTCTCGGTACGATCCTGTTCGCGGCTGGCATCGGCCCGCTTGTCCACCTCGCACTCCTCGTGCTCGACCCGGCGGAGCGGGCACGTCACACGACTCGCCGCGCGAGACGCGCGGAGGCGCTGGCGTCCCTCGCGGTGGACTGAGCCCTGCGCTGCGGACCCCGCCGAACCCGCTCAGTGCTCTCTGAACTGCGGCCAGTCGGATCCCAGCGGCAAGTGCCCGTGCAGCGCGTTCTTCGCGATATCCATGGTCGGGTACGTGCCGATGCTGGCGGATGCCCCCGCGATCGTCGACGTGTAGCCGTGCTCGGTCTTGCGAACCGTCCCGACGACGTTGCCCTCGGTGCCGTAGGCGACCCAGAGCGTGGATGACGTGGTGCTCATGGTGACTCCTCTCGTCACCGCAGACGCTACGCTGCGCAGTGTCGTCGCGCGAGGGGTGCCCCCGGCAGGATTCGAACCTGCGACCAACGGATTAGAAGGCCGTCGCTCTTCCACTGAGCTACGGAGGCGCCTATCCAGAGTACTGGCCAGCGGCGTCGGGCGACGACTCTGCCCTGGCCCCCGAGCCGGCCATCCCGACGTCGAGGGCCCTCATTAGGATGAACGCATGGTGAATGCCGCTGAGAACGACCGTCTCGTCTGGATCGACTGCGAGATGACGGGGCTCGATCTCGAGATCGACGAGCTGGTCGAGATCGCGATCATCGTCACCGACTTCGAGTTGAAGGCGCTGGATCCAGGGTTCCAGATCGTGATCAAGCCCGACCCGTCGGCCCTGGCGAACATGAACGACTTCGTCACTCGGATGCACGAGACCTCCGGCCTGCTGAGCGAGATCCCTCAGGGCGTCAGCCTGGCGGAGGCCGAGTTCGAGGCTCTCGAGTACATCCAGCGTTTCGTCCCCGAGGGCAAGGCGCCGCTTGCCGGCAACACGATCGGTACCGACCGCATGTTCCTCGCCAAGTACATGCCGCGGGTCGATCGCTGGCTGCACTACCGCAACGTCGACGTCTCGAGCATCAAAGAGCTGTCGCGCCGGTGGTATCCGCGCGCCTATTTCAACGCTCCCGCGAAGGACGGCGGACACCGCGCCCTCGCCGACATCCAGGAGTCGATCCGAGAGCTCGCCTACTACCGCCAGGCGGTCTTCGTCCCGGAGCCGGGGCCTACCAGCGACGAGGCCCGGGAGGCCGCGGCGACCGCCGTGTCGTTGTACACCCCCGGTGTGTAATACAATCGTCTGGTTGCCTGGACGCAGGCACATGGTGGCTATAGCTCAGTTGGTAGAGCACCGCGTTGTGGTCGCGGGGGTCGCGGGTTCAAGCCCCGTTAGCCACCCCACCTTCTCCCCCGCCGGGAGGTCGAAATGATCGAGATGGATGCCGAGGAATTCGGCGATCTCGTCTCGGACGAGATCGATCTGCTGCCCGAGGACATGTTCGTCGCTCTCGACAACGTCGTCTTCGTCGTCGAGGATCGTCCCGAAGACGGTTCCCTCGACCTACTGGGCCTGTACGACGGCCTCGCGCTGACCGAACGCGACCGATACGGAAGCGGCGAGCTCCCGGACCGGATCATCGTCTACCGCGAGCCGCACCTCCACGTGTGCGAGAGCGTCGAGGAGCTTCGCGACGAGGTGCACACCACCCTCGTCCACGAGATCGCGCATTTCTATGGCATCGACGACGACCGTCTGCATCAACTGGGGTGGGCGTGACGATCCCGCTGGAGGACATCCGAGTCGATGAGAGCGTGGCGACATCCGGCCCCTGGCAAGCGGTCGTCTGGAACGACCCGGTGAATCTCATGAGCTACGTCGTGCACGTCTTCCGCGCCTATTTCGGCTACTCGCGCGCGCGTGCAGAGCATCTGATGCTCCTCGTCCACCACGAGGGCCATGCCGTCGTCGCCGAGGGCGCCCGCGAGCAGATGGAACTCCACGTGCAGGCGATGCACGACTTCGGCCTCTGGGCCACCGTCCGGAAGGCTGAGACTTGACGACCACCGTGCTCATGGAATTGTCTGCGCTCGAAGCGGCACACCTCACGGACCTCATCACCCAGTTCGCCGACCTGCTCGCCGGTTCCCTGGACGACACCGAGGATCCCGCGATCGCGCGTCTGGTGCCCGACGCCTACCGTGATGACCCGGAGGCGGCCGCCGAGTTCCGTCGACTGACTCAGGACGACCTGCTCGACCGACGCCGTGACGACGCGGCCGCCGTCCTGTCGTCCCTCCGACGCGACGGGGTGACACTGCGGCCCGAGGATGTCGATCGCGCGGACGCCGAGACCGCCTTCGTGATCGAGTTGGATGCCGCCGTGCTCGCCGCATGGCTACGCACGCTGACATCGGTGCGGCTGGTGATGGCCACGCGCCTCGGCATCGTGTCGGATGAGGATCAGGACGATGACCCGCGATTCGGGGTCTACAACTGGCTCGGCTTCCGCCTGGAGGGTCTGCTGCAGGCCGTCGAGGACTGAACGACGCCGAGCGTCAGGGGACGTCGACGAGGATGGTGGCCAGGTCGCGAGGCCGATTCGCGCGGACGTGCTCGTCCTCCTGCTCGGCCCAGCGACGCCAATGGGGACGATACGTCTCGCCGTCGCGGGCGAGGGCGCGATCGCGCCGGTGCTCTTCGGGGGACTCCAACCAGACGCGCACGGGTGTGAGCGCTGCGGCGGCGGGAGTCAGCACCCCCGCCCCCTCGAGGATGAGAGGAACACCCGCAGGGGTGATGACCTCCTCACCGGGTCGGTGCCGCGTCCAGTCCCACCGGCGCCATCGTCCGGGCCGTCCAGCACGAATCGGTTCGAGGATCAGCTCACGCGCCATCTCCGCACCGGCGGCCAGGCCGTCCCATCCTGGGTACAGTTCGTCCAGGCCGATCAGCGACATCGTCCTGGGCGACCGCTCACGCAGTTGGCGAGCCACCGTGGTCTTTCCCGCACCGGAGCGGCCATCGATCAACACGATCGGCAAGCTCCCGGCGGGCAGCGCCGCGATGGCGTCGTCGATGAGCTCCCCCGCGTGAGCGAGCGCAGTGTCGACCTCGTCAGCGCTTGAGGGCACGAATGATACGGCTGAGCGTGCGCCCCGCGACCCACACGAAGGGGATCGCGACGGCGACGAGGGTCACGAGGTTCGGCTCGAACCGCAGATCGTCGCCCTTGCGGATGTACGCACCGAGCGGCGCGGCGAAACCGCCACCACCCCCGCCGTTGTTGCCACTCTCATCCTCGCCGGCGCCGAAGCCCGACCACGAGAGCGCAACCGGGATCAGACGAATGCCGTCGACGTCCTGCTGCTCGCCGTAGACGCTGTTCACGCCGAGGGATGCGGACTGCTTGCCGAGTTCGAGTGCGAGGTTGGGCATGGCACCACCGTAGCCCGGAACATCACTCCCCGCGAGGCAGGCGCGGATTCGTGGGCAGCGCGTTCACATCGCGCCGAGGGCCGAGCACGCTGGCGCGCGTGACCGCCCCACCGCCGAAGCGCTCCCGTGCGTCATCCAGCGCGGCATCCACGCGACGCCATTCGGCGTCGTCGTCCCACAGGGGCATCTCGCCGTCCTTGCCGCCGCGGAGCTTCTCAGCCCGTACGCCGATGAGACGCACGGGCTGCGTCAGCTCCAGGGCATCGAACAAGCCGATGGCGACATCACCGATCCGCTGTCCCACGTCCGACGGCTCCGGAAGCGACAGCGAACGCGAGAGCGTGGTGAAGTCCGCGTAGCGGAGCTTCAGCGCGACGCCTCCCGCCCGCCAGCCTCCGTCTCGCAGCCGCGCGGCGACACGATCCGACAATCGGCGGAGCTCGCTGCGAAGCACCGTGACGTCGGAGACGTCGGTGAGGAAGGTCTCTTCATGCCCGATGCTCTTCTCCGTGCGCTCCGTCTCGACGGCACGAGGATCGACGCCGTGCGCGAGCTGCCAGATGCGCTCTCCGCTGGCGGACCCGAGCGCGCGGTCCAGGACGGTCCGCGGAGAGGCGAGGATGTCGGAGACGAGCCGGATGCCGCGACCTTCCAGCGCCTCGGCGGCTTTCGGCCCCACTCCCCACAGCGCCGATACGGGCAGGGCAGCGAGGAACGCCGCGGTATCGGGTTCGCTGACGATGAGCAATCCGTCGGGCTTGGACCGCGTGGAGGCGATCTTCGCGACGTGCTTGGTGGCCGCCACCCCCACACTGCAGACGAGCCCGGTCTCCGCCTTCACGCGTTTCCTCAGCATCCGGGCGATCTCACCGGGCGATCCCCAGAGCCGTCGGGCGCCGGACACGTCGAGGAACGCCTCATCGATCGAGAGCGGCTCGACGAGCGGCGTGATGTCGTGGAAGATGTCCATCACCTGACGCGACAGGCTCGCGTAGCGGTCGAAATGGGGCGTCACGACGATCGCCTGCGGACACAGCCGCAGAGCCTGGGCGACGCCCATGGCGGACCGGACGCCGAAGCGTCGCGCCTCGTAGGACGCGCTGGACACGACCCCGCGGCCCTCCATGCCACCGACGATCAGCGGCTTGCCCGCCAGCGACGGGTCGTCCAGCACCTCAACCGACGCGTAGAACGCGTCCATGTCCACGTGCAGGATGCGGGTGCCGCTGTCATCGGCGTCGTCGGGCGATACGACCCGTCCCGATCCGTCGCCCCGTCCCATGACTCCATTCTCGGTTACGCCGCCGACATCGGGGCGCCACCGAGGGGAGGAGTGTGCGCGGGCCGGTGCGCCTACTGCGCGGCGCGCTCCAAGACGAGCTCGCGGACGCGGGCGGCGTCGGCCTGGCCCTTCATCGCCTTCATCACCGCGCCGATGACGGCACCGGCAGCCTGCACCCTGCCATCGCGGATCTTCGCGAGCACGTCGGGCTGGGCGGCGAGGGCCTCGTCGATCGCTGCGATCAATGCGCCGTCGTCGGAGACGACGGCGAGCCCGCGGGAATCGACAACCTCCTGCGGGGTGCCTTCTCCGGCGATGACGCCTTCGAGCACCTGGCGGGCGAGCTTATCGGTGAGAGTCCCCTCGTCGACGAGCTTCTGCAGGGCGGCGACGGACGCGGGCTCGACGAGCGACGAGGGCTCCACACCCTCTGCGTTCGCAATGCGCGAGATCTCGCTCATCCACCACTTGCGCGCGGCGGCCGGGGCGGCGCCGGCGGCCACGGTGGCGTCCACTTCGGTGAGCAGGCCCGCGTTCACGATGCCCTGGAAATCGATGTCCGCGAAGCCCCACTCCGCTTTCAGGCGGCGGCGGCGTGCGGCAGGGGGCTCCGGGAGGGCGGCACGAAGCGACTCGATCAGCTCAGCGGAGGGCGCCACCGGAAGGAGGTCGGGCTCCGGGAAGTAGCGGTAGTCATCGGCATCCGACTTCGGACGCCCCGGCGAGGTCGTCCCCGTGTCCTCGTGCCAGTGTCGCGTCTCCTGCGTGATGGTGCCGCCCGCCGCGAGGATCGCGGCCTGACGCTGGATCTCGTGGCGCACGGCGCGCTCGACGGAGCGCATGGAGTTGACGTTCTTCGTCTCCGTGCGGGTCCCGAGCTTCTCCTGCCCCCGTGGACGCAGCGAGACGTTCGCATCGCAGCGCAGGTTTCCCCGTTCCATCCGCGCCTCGGAGATCCCGAGCGAGAGGACGACGTCTCGGATCGCGCGCACATACGCCGCCGCGAGCTCCGGGGCGCGGTGCTCGGCGCCGAAGATCGGCTTCGTGACGATCTCGACGAGCGGCACGCCCGCGCGGTTGTAGTCGACGAGCGAGTACTCGGCGCCCTGGATGCGGCCGGTGGAGCCGCCGACGTGCGTGAGCTTGCCGGCATCCTCCTCCATGTGCGCACGCTCGATCGGTACGTCGAAGATCGTGCCGTCGGTGAGCTCGATCTCGATCTGGCCCTCGAACGCGATGGGCTCGTCGTACTGCGAGATCTGATAGTTCTTGCCCAGATCGGGATAGAAGTAGTTCTTCCGGGCGAAGCGGCTCGACGGCGCGATCTGACAGCCGAGCGCGAGGCCGAGACTGATCGAGAACCGCACAGCCGTCTCGTTGACGACAGGGAGCGATCCCGGCAGCCCCATGTCCACGGGGGCGACCAGGGTGTTGGGCCCCGCGTCGTGGTGAGACGCGTGAGCGGGGTTCCCCGCCGGCGAGAACATCTTGGTCTCGGTGTTGAGTTCGACGTGCACCTCGAAGCCGAGCACGGGCTCGTACAGCGTCAGGGCCTCGTCGAAGTCCATGAGTGCGGCCTTGGCCATCAGCGGTTCCCTCCCAGCAGCGGCGCGCGGTCCAGCAGAGGACCGCCCCACGAATCGACGAGCAGCGCCTCGGCGGCGGCGCCTACGCGGTACAGGCGGGCGTCCTCGCGTGCCGGCGCGATGAACTGGATGCCGACCGGCAGCCCGTCCTCCTCCGCGAGACCCGACGGGATCGAGATGCCCGGGACGCCGGCCAGGTTCACCGGGATCGTGGTGACGTCGTTGAGGTACATCTGCAGCGGGTCGTCGATCTTCTCGCCGAGGGTGAAGGCGGTGGTCGGAGCCGACGGCGTCGCGATGACGTCGACCTGCGCGAACGCCGCGTCGAAGTCCCGCTGGATCAGGGTGCGCACCTTCTGTGCGCTTCCGTAGTAGGCGTCGTAGTACCCCGCCGACAGGGCGTAGGTGCCGAGGATGATGCGGCGCTTCACCTCGTCGCCGAAGCCCGCGTCGCGGGTCGCGGCCATGACATCCTCCACGGTGCCGCCGGGGACGTCCACCCGCATGCCGAAGCGGACGGAGTCGAACTTCGCCAGGTTGCTCGACGCCTCGGCGGGGAGGATGAGGTAGTACGCGGCGACACCGTACTCGAAGTGCGGAGCGCTCACCTCCACGATCTCCGCTCCCTGCGCTTCGAGGAGAGCCAACGCGGCGCGGAACGACGCGGACACACCGGCCTGGAACCCGCTGTCCGGCAGTTCGCGGATGACGCCGACCTTGAGGCCCTTGAGCCCTGCTCCGCGTGCGCCCTCGCGGGCGGCTACGGCGAACGACGGCCAGGTGTCCGTCAAGGACGTCGCGTCATGCGGGTCGTGGCCTCCGATGACGTCGTGCAGAAGCGCGGAGTCGAGGACGGTGCGCGAGACCGGGCCGACCTGGTCCAGCGAGGAGGCGAGCGCGATCGCCCCGAAGCGGCTGACAGCGCCGTACGTGGGCTTCATCCCCACGGTGCCGGTCACGTGCGCGGGTTGACGGATCGACCCGCCCGTGTCGGACCCCAGGGCGAGCGGCGCTTCGAACGCCGCGACGGCCGCCGCGGAGCCACCGCCCGACCCGCCCGGGATGCGTGTGAGATCCCACGGGTTGTGGGTCGGCCCGTAGGCCGAGTGCTCGGTCGAGGACCCCATGGCGAACTCGTCCATGTTCGTCTTGCCGAGCGGGATGAGGCCTGCGGCGCGGGCACGGGCGACGACGGTCGCGTCATACGGCGACAAGAAGCCCTCGAGGATCTTCGAGCCGCTGGTCGAGGGCATGTCGGTGGTGACGAGCACGTCCTTGATGGCCAGCGGCACGCCGGCGAGGTCGCCGAGGACCTCGCCCTCCGCACGACGACGATCGATGTCGGCGGCTACGTCCAGAGCGTGATCGCTGACGTGAAGGAAGGCGTGCACGTCGCCGTCGACGGCGGCGATGCGATCGAGGTGCGCACGGGTCGCCTCGACGCTGGACACCTCTCCCGTGGCGAGGCGCGACGCCAGTTCGGCTGCGGTGAGGCGCGTGAGATCGCTCACTGCTCCTCCCCCAGGATCGCCGTCACGCGGAAGCGTCCCTCGGCGGCATCCGGCGCGTTCTGCAACACCTGCTCGACCGTCAGCATCTGCCCCACGACGTCCGGACGGAACACGTTCTCGAGCGGGATGGGGTGGCTGGTCGCGGGGACATCGGCGGTGGCCACTTCGGAGACCTTGGCGATGTTGTCGACGATCACGGAGAGCTGGCCCGTCAGGCGGTCCACCTCATGCTCGTCGAGCTGAATCCGGGCCAGGACGCCGAGATGGCGAACGAGTTCAGGGGTGATTTCAGACACCCGTCGATTCTAGTCGGCCGCCCCGAGCCCCCTTCGACGGACTTCTCACGGCCGCTAGGCTGACCCGCGTGAGCAGTGCGCCCTCCTACGACCCGCCCCGCCCCTGGATCGCCAGCTACGCAGACGGGGTGCCCGCCGATCTCGACCCGGTGTCGGGCTCGCTGCTGGATATCGTCGACGCGTCCGCGCGCGACTACCCCGACGCCCCCGCACTGCAGTTCTTCGGACGGACCACGTCGTATCGCGAGCTCGTCGAGGCGATCGAGCGCGCGGCGGCGGGTCTGCGCGAGCGCGGCGTCGGGAAGGGCGACCGGGTCGCAATCGTGCTACCGAACTGTCCCCAGCACATCGTCGCCTTCTACGCGGTGCTCCGTCTCGGTGCCGTGGTGGTCGAGCACAACCCGCTCTACACGCCGCGCGAGCTGCGCAAGCAGTTCGAGGATCATGGCGCCACGACCGCGATCGTCTGGAGCAAGGTCGTCACCACGATCCAGGAGTTCCCCGCCGATCTCGCGGTGTCCACCGTCGTCAGCGTCGACATCACGAAGGCGATGCCGGCCTCCCTGCGGCTGGCGCTTCACCTGCCCGTGGCGAAGGCGCGGGAATCCCGCACGGCGCTCACCGCGCGGACGTCCGGGGCGACGCCGTGGGAGCACGTGACACGCGCGGCGCCGCTGCCGGCGTCCGTGCCCGGACCCGTCACCGATGACGTCGCGATCATCCAGTACACGAGCGGCACGACAGGGGCGCCCAAGGGCGCAGTCCTGACGCACCGCAACCTGCTCGCGAACGCGCGGCAGTCGCAGGCGTGGGTTCCGCAGATCCAGAGGGGGAAGGGCTGCGTGGTCTACGCCGTGCTGCCGATGTTCCACGCGTACGGGCTGACGCTCTGTTTGACCTTCGCGATGTCGATGGGCGCGCGACTCGTGCTCTTCCCGCGGTTCGAGCCCGAGATGGTGCTCACGGTGACCAAGAAGCACCCGGCGACGTTCCTCCCCCTCGTGCCGCCGATCGCCGACCGCCTCCTGAGGGCCGCCCACGAAGCCGGCGTCTCGCTCGCCGGCACCGAGGTCGCGATCTCCGGGGCGATGACGCTGCCGCACGAGCTCGTCGTCCCGTTCGAGAAGGCCACGGGGGGCTATCTCGTGGAGGGCTACGGGCTGTCGGAGTGCTCACCCGTGCTGATGGCGAACCCGGTCGCGAGCAATCGCAAAGCGGGAACCGTCGGGCTCCCCCTCCCGGGGACCGAGTGCCGCGTCGTCGATCCCGACGAACCGACACGCGACGTACCGTCGGGCGAACGCGGCGAGCTGCTCGTGCGCGGGCCTCAGGTGTTCCAGGGCTACTACGGCAAACCTGAGGCGACGCAGGCCGTCTTCGTCGACGGCTGGTTCCGCACCGGCGACATCGTGCAGATCGATGGCGACGGTTTCGTCCGCATCGTCGACCGCATCAAGGAGCTCATCATCACCGGCGGGTTCAACGTGGCGCCCACAGAGGTCGAGAACGCCCTGCGCCAGCACCCCCATGTCGTGGACGCCGCAGTCGTCGGCCTGCCGAGCGAGCACTCCGGCGAGGAGGTCGTCGCCGCGGTGGTTCTCGACGACTCGGCGACGGATGCCGATACCGAGGCCATCCGCGATTTCGCCCGCGGCATCCTGACACCGTACAAGGTGCCGCGCCGGATCTTCGTCGTGGACGAGCTGCCGACCTCCTTGATCGGGAAAGTCCTGCGCCGTCAGGTGCGGGAGTCGCTGCTCGCCCTCACCCAGCCCGAGAGCTGACGGCTCAGCCGGCGTCGGGGGCAAGGGCGTCCAGCGCATCCGGTCCCTGCTCGACGAGGATCTTGAACTGGGCTGCATCGATGATGCGGACGCCGAGATCTTCTGCCTTCGCGAGTTTCGAACCGGCGCCGGGGCCGGCGGCCACGAAATCGGTCTTCTTCGAGACGGATGAGGCCGCCTTGCCGCCGGCGGCGATGATCGCCTCCTGAGCACCCTCCCGCGTGTAGCCCTCGAGAGAGCCGGTCGCGACGACCGTGAGCCCGTCGAGCACGCCGCCCTCGGAGGCCGCTGCACCCGGACCCGGGTGGCCGGGGATCTCCATCCGCGCCCCGGCGGCCGTCCACTGATCCACGATGTCGCGGTGCCAGTCGACCGCGAACCACTCGATCAGAGAGTCCGCGATGACGCCGCCGACACCGTCGACGGCGGCGAGGTCCTCGCGCTGTGCGGCGCGAATGGCCGTGAGTGAGCCGAACCACTGCGCCAGGGCGCGGGCCGCCACCGGGCCGACATGGCGGATGTTGAGGGCCACGAGGAAGCGCCACAGGTCTTTGGTCTTCGCCTTCTCGAGCTCCTCGAGCAGTGTCAGCGCCTGCGCCGACGGCTGCGGGCCGGTCAGCCCCCGCTTCTTCTCCGCGGGCGACGGCTGGCGCCGGAACGGAGCGCGTGTCACGGGCATCCCCGTCTCGTCGTCGAGCTTGGGCTCGCCCGTCTCGCCGTCGCGCACGACCACCTCGATCGGGACGAGCTGTTCGAGCGTGAGATCGAACAGTGCCGCTTCCGTGACGAGTGGCGGAGTGGCCGGCACCGAGGGCTGCGTGAGCGCTGCTGCTGTCACCTCGCCGAGCGCCTCGATGTCGAGGGCGCCCCGCGAACCGATGTGCTCCACACGCCCCCGCACCTGCGCCGGGCACGTGCGGGTGTTGGGGCAGCGCAGGTCGATGTCACCCTCCTTGGCCGGGGCCAGCGTCGCCCCGCACTCCGGGCAGACAGTGGGCATCACGAACGCGCGCTCGGTGCCGTCGCGGAGCTCGACGACGGGGCCGAGCACCTCCGGGATGACGTCTCCGGCCTTGCGGAGCACCACGGTGTCGCCGATCAGGACACCCTTCGCCACGACGACCTCCTGATTGTGCAGGGTGGCCTGGCGGACGACGGAGCCGGCGACGCGCGCGGGCGCCATGACGGCGAACGGCGTCGCCCGACCCGTGCGGCCGACGGACACCACGATGTCGAGGAGCCTCGTGTTGACCTGCTCGGGAGGGTACTTGTAGGCGATGGCCCAGCGCGGCGCGCGGCTCGTGGCCCCGAGCTCTCCGTGCAGGGCGAGCTCGTCCACCTTCACCACGACCCCGTCGATCTCGTGCTCGACGTCGTGCCGATGCTCTGCGTAGTGCGCGACGAAGTCGATCACGCCGTCGACATCGTCGGCGGTCCGGAAGTACGGGCTCGTCGGCAGCCCCCACTGCGCCAGGAGCTCATAGACCTCGCTCTGCGCCGAGACCGGCGGAGTCGGCCACGCACCGATGCCGTGGACGAACAATCGGAGGGAGGCCAGGCGCGCGCCTCCGGCATCGAGTTCCAAGCCCCGCTTCTTGTCGAGCTGTTGACGCAATCCGCCGCTGGCCGCATTGCGCGGGTTCGCGAAGGCCGGGAAGCGCCGTGCGGCGCTGCGGGCGAGCTTCTCCTCGTCGCCGCCCCGCTCGCGACCTTCGGCGATGACGCGCTCGCGCAGTCGCGACTGCAGCGCGTTGAGCTCGTCGAAAGCTCTGACGGGGATGTAGACCTCGCCCCGGACCTCGACGAGAGCGGGGTGTCCCGCGCCCTCCAGCCGCGCGGGGATCCCGGCCACCTGGAGCGCGTTCGCCGTCACGTCCTCACCGACCCGCCCGTCGCCGCGTGTCGCCGCGGAGACGAGTATCCCGTGCTCGTAGCGCAGATTGATCGCGAGCCCGTCGATCTTCAGCTCGAGCAGCCAGCGCACGGCGTGCCCGGCCGAAGCGCGCGTCTTCGCGCACCACTCGCGCAGTTCGTCGGCACTGAAGACGTTGTCGAGGCTCAGCATCCGCTCGGCATGCTCGACCGGTGCGAACATCGTGCTCTCGGCCGCACCGACCGACAGCGTCGGGGAGTCCTGCCCCTGCACCTCCGGAAACTCCCTCTCCACCGCCTCGAGGTGTCGCATCCACCGGTCGTACGTGGCGTCGTCGACGATCTCGGCGTCGCGGCCGTAATAGGCATCGCGTGCCCCGAGGATGAGATCGGTGATCCGCTGCGCCTCGTCGCGCGCGTCGTCGAGGCTCGTCGGGAGTGGTGCTGCGTCGTCCGTCACCCGGCCAGTGTAGGCGGCGGCTCCGACATCCTTCGGCCCCGCTCGTGCTGCCGCGCGCCGCGCGCCGCGACTCAGGGATGCCGCGGTCAGACGCCGGCGGGCACGGCCGAGACCGTGCGGTCGATCGTGAACTGTCCGATCACGCGCGTGCCGTCGTAGAGGACGGCGGTCTGTCCCGGGGCCACACCGTCGAACGGCGTCTCGGGGCGCACGGTGACCATCCCGCCGTCGACCACGGCACGTGCGGGCACGGGCTCGGCGTGCGCCCGGATCTGGACGTGGCAGTCGAAGACCTGCGTCGCCGGCGCGCGTCCCGCCCAGGTGTGCCGCTCACCGGCGATCTCGGCGGTCGCGAGCGCCTCCTTCGGACCCACGACGACCGTGTTGCTGACGGGCCGCACCTCCAGGACGAAGCGCGGCTTGCCGTCGGGAGCAGGCACACCCAGCTGCAGCCCCCGTCGCTGGCCCACCGTGTAGGCGTGCGCACCCGCGTGCGTCCCCACGACGGCGCCGGATCGGTCCAGGATCTCGCCCTCCTCCGCGCCCACCCGCTCGGCCAGCCAGCCGCGCGTGTCGCCGTCGGGGATGAAGCAGATGTCGTGGCTGTCCGGCTTCTGGGCGACGGTGAGACCACGGGCGGCGGCCTCCGCGCGGACGACCGCCTTGGAGGGCGTCGACCCCAGCGGGAAGTAGGTATGCGCCAGCTGCTCGGCGGTGAGCACGCCGAGCACGTAGGACTGATCCTTCGCCTCGTCGCTGGCGCGGTGCAGCTCGCGTCCGTCGATGCCGTCGACGAGCGTCGCGTAGTGACCGGTGCAGACGGCGTCGAAGCCGAGCTCGAGCGCGCGTTCGAGCAGCGCGGCGAACTTGATCTTCTCGTTGCAGCGCATGCAGGGGTTCGGGGTGCGGCCGGCGCGGTACTCGGCCACGAAATCGTCGATGACGTCGTCACGGAAACGCTCGGAGAAGTCCCACACGTAGAAGGGGATGCCGAGCCGATCGGCCACACGGCGGGCGTCCATGGCGTCCTCGATCGTG
>CANSLE010000024.1 GCA_947647645.1 uncultured Microbacterium sp. | reverse complement strand
CGGGCCGGCGTCCGCGCTCCGCCCGGCCTGGCCCGGCCCCGATCCCAACTGCAAGGGATGCCGGGCGACACGCCGCGGCATCCGTCGCCGACCCCGCGTGTGGAGGTCGAAGCCTTGCACTTCGGGCGACGCGCAAGCGCGACCCCGGACGACTCATACCCGACAGGCGCATAATGTCGGGCGTGCACCTGAGCATCCCCAGTCCCGACCTCAGCTGGTCCAGCTTCCCGCTCGGCCCACTCACGATCCACGTCTACGCGCTGTGCATCATCGCCGGCATCATCGCGGCGGTCGTCATCACCGAGCGGCGGTTGCGGGCACGCGGTGTGCCGGCGGGCACCGTGCTCGACGTCGCACTGTGGACCGTTCCCCTCGGCATCGTCGCGGCGCGGATCTACCACGTGCTCACCCACATGGGCGACTACTTCGCACCCGGCGACAACCTGTGGGCGGTCGTCGCGATCTGGGACGGCGGCAACGCGATCTACGGCGCCATGATCGGCGGCTCGGTGGGCATCTACATCGCCACCCGGCGCGCCGGCATCCGCTTCTTCGCCTTCGCCGATGCGCTCGCACCGGCGCTGCTGGTCGCGCAGGCCATCGGCCGGCTCGGCAACTACTTCAACCAGGAGCTGTTCGGGCTGCCCACGACCCTGGCCTGGGGGCTGGAGATCTCACCGAACGCACCGATGTTCCCGCACGGGACCGCCCCCGGCACGCTCTTCCACCCGCTGTTCCTCTACGAGATGATCTGGAACCTTCTCGGCGCGGCGCTGATCATCATCCTTGAGCGCAGTGTGCGTCTCGGCTGGGGCCGCAGCATCGCGTCGTACTTCATCTGGTACGGGCTGGGCCGCAGTTGGCTGGAGGCGATCCGCATCGATCCCACGAGCGATGCGCCCCTCGGCATCCCCGCGAACATCTGGGCCTCGTTCGCGGTCGTGCTGCTGGGGATCGTGATCTTCGTCGTGCAGACCGTGCGGCACCGTGGCGAGCCCGACACGTCGCCGTTCACCGCCGCGGAGCAGAAGCGGCGGGATGCCGATGAGGTCGCCGTCACCCGAGAGGACGCATCGCAACCGTCGTGACGAGGTCCGCCCCACAGTCGCGGTGACGCCGACGCACCGCGCTGGCGCTCAGCTCGGCGTATCCCCGTCGAACGCCGCAGCGCCCGGCCCGTGGAGGCGGCCCGTCGCGGGATCGACCCCGTTGCCGGAGCCGGTCATCCGGTGCCAACGCTTGTGGGTAGCGAGGTCGGTGTCGTCGGCATCAACGAATGCCCTCACCCTCCGCGTCGGCCGACGTATGGCCCCCACCTCGGCGCGGTGGGGGCCACAGCATCGCGGTCATACCCCTGTTCGTGATGGCGCTCGAACGCCCCTGGACATCACACCTCGGTGCGCACGCGCGTGCGGTGCACCCACCCGATTGCGAGGTCGATGAGGACGAACGCGGTGAGGGTGTAGCCGACGAGCGGAAGCCAGAGGCCGAGGAAGAGAGCGCTTGCCACAACGGCGGCGATGCCCCACCAGGGCGCGCGACGCAGGGCGCCGCGTCGCGGCGGTGTGCCGACGAGCGCGTTGGTCCGCGTCGGGCGGCGCTTCCACCACATCAGATAGCCGAGAACGACCAGGGTGGCGATGCCGACGGCGATCAGGAACATGACGATCTGGTTGGCCAGGCCGAACATGGTGCCCATGTGGATCGCGATCCCCCAGGTCGCCAACTTCGCCGGGAGGGAGAAGTCCGCGAAATCGACCCGATCGACGACCTTCAGGGTAGAGCCGTCTATTGCGACCGCGTCGGCTTCTGTCGGGTACTCGCGTCGGATCTCCTGGACCACCCAGGCGGTTCCGGGTTTCCTCGGCGGGGTGATCTGGATCAGCCCGGTGTCGATGTTGACGCGTTGGGCGGTCGCGAGCACCGCGTCGAAGGTCGCGGGATCTCCCGTCCCGCTGGGTGCGGCGGACGTGCCGCCGTGGTGGGAATGTTCCCCGCCCCCGGCGGCCTGGCCGGACAGGGAGGTGTTGACGGTGGGAGTGGCCCAGTCCCACGCGGTGCGCAGGTTGGAGATGTTGGCTCCGGCGTAGGTGGACCAGGTGATGCCGGTGGCGGACAGGAACAGCGCTCCGAGGGCGATCCAGATGCCGATGGATGCATGCAGGCTGAGCAGGCGGCGGTAGCCGGTGTACCTGCGGGCGGGACGGACGACGTCCTTCTTGGCGCGTGATGTGCGTCTGCGGATGATCCAGAGCGCGGTGCCGGCGAGGACCACGATGCCGAGCCATGACGCGGCGAGCTCGCTGTAGAGGCGGCCGGGTTCTCCGAGGTGGAGGTTTCGATGCAGATTGCTGACCCACGTGCGAAACGGCAGCGACCCGCTCGTCCCATAGACGGTCAGATCTCCCCGGACCTCGCCGGTGCCGGGGTCGATGAAGATGGCGCGGGACTCGCTGGGGCCGAGACCGTCCTGGGCGAACATCACCCGGGTGGTGTCGCCCGGTCCCGGCGCGGGGCGCACGGCGGAGGGGGTCGCGCCATCGCCGACGAGGGCTTCGGCGATGGTGACCTGTTCTCCCAGGCTCAGACGAGTGGCGGTGACGGGTGCGTGCAGCTCGTGTGCGTAGATTCCCTGTTCGATCGTCGGGGCGATCGCGTACAGCGCTCCGCTGAGAGCGGCGACGAGGATGAAGGGTCCGACCAGGATGCCGGCGTAGAAGTGCAGACGCAGCAGGAGCTGTCCGAGCCATCCGCCGCGTCTGCGGGGTGGTCGGGGCGGATGCTCCGGCGCGGTGGGGGTGGTGGCGTTGACGGCGACGTTCATGAGATTGCCTTCGGGTGAGGAGGGCGTCGCCGACGACTCCGCTCTCGAGAAACCGTGCGGCGTCGGCGAACGCGACTGAGCCGATCGGGCTCGCCCGTTCGCTGAGAGAAGCGGGTTCGCCGCGGCGGCGCGGGTGGGTGTGCCGGCCGATGGCCGGTGTGAAACGAAGCGAAGACGACTCCCGCGCGGCTGCCCACAGGCGAGGCGAGGGTCAGAACGCGGCGACGACCGGCGGGCCGCGTCGGGTGACGGAGAAGACCAGTAGCGCCATCGTCGGCCGTGCCGGCTCTGCGATGGCGACGTCAACGGGGCGGGCCGGCGTGACGGGCGATTCTCCGCGCGAGAGGCTCAGGCGCCCACGAGCCCACCGTGCGCACTCGGCAGCGATCTCGTGCAACCGGTCGACCGCGCGCTCTCCGCGATACAGCACCGCGATCGTGACGATCGCAGCGATACCGTGCATCACCCACATCGAGGCACCGGAGTGCGCGTGCGTCGCCGCCGCTCCGCTCATCGACATCGACATCGACATCGACATCGACATCGACATCGATCCGTGCAGGTGCGACGACGACCCGTCCATGGCGAGGGAAGCAGAGGGAGCACCGAGCACGAACAGGGTGTGGAAGCACACCTGGCTGACCGCGACGGCGAGCGACAGCCGCCACAGCGACACTCGTCGCCCGGCGAGCAGCGTGCACGCGGTGACCGAGAGGATCATCGGTGCGACGACGCCGAGCCATCCGGGCATCTCGCCGCCGCCCGTCACATGTGACACCAGAGCGAGGAACGTCGCTGTCGCGGCTGCGATCGAACCCCGAACGACGCGAGGGGCTCGGGACGGGCGCACGCCCCCATTCTGGCAGGCTCCGCACCGCAGCCCGCCGCGCACGCGGGTCAGAATGCCCTGGAGGTCACCCCCGCGGGGTCTTGATCATCGCGCCCGCGACGAGGAAGACGATCGCGGCGGCGGGCTGCACGAGCGACCAGATCACGCCGTCGAATCCGAACGGGAACACGGGGTTCCAGACCACCGCGATCGCGGCGAACACGACCGCCCAGACCCACTGACGCGCCTGCACCGCAAACCAGCCGACGATCAGCGCGAAGATCGCCGACACGAACAGCACGACGATCCCCCACCCCGCGGTCAGCAGGACCGGAGCGAGGAACAACACCGCCGCGGCGATCAGCGCCGGAGCGAGGGCGTTGCGCTGGAACGTCGGCTCGCTCCGCTTCGCGCCGCTCATGCCCGCACTCCCGTCGCCGCGGGCAGAGTCGGGTCGATCATCGTCATGCCGGCCGGCGTGGCGCGGTCGAACGCGGGCAGCAACGCCGCGGCATCCTCGAGCGAGATCGTCCGCTCGATGAGGTCCTGGGGTCGCAACCGCCCCGCCGCGATCAGATCGAGCATCGCCGGATAGTCGGCCGCCGCCATGCCATGGCTGCCGAGCACGTCGAGCTCCCACGCGATCACTCGCGCCATCGGCATCCCCGACAGCCCGCTCTCGGAGGGCAGCAGGCCCACCTGCACGTGACGACCGCGGCGACGCAGGCTCAGCACGGCGTCGGCCGAGGTCTGCTCGGAACCGACCGCGTCGACCGAGACGTGGGCGCCCCCACCGGTGTGCTCGTGCACGCGTGCCGGCACGTCCGCGCCGTCGGCGACCACCACGGCGTCGGCGCCGAGAGCGGATGCCGCGTCCAGCGCGGCCCGATTGCGATCGACGGCGACGACATGCGCACCGAGGGCACGGGCGATCATGACCGCACTGAGCCCCACGCCTCCCGCGCCGACCACGACGACCCACTCCCCTGACCGAACGCGTGCGCGCCCGGTCAGCGCGCGGAAGGCTGTGGCGAAGCGGCAGCCGAGGGAGGCCGCCGCCGCGAACGACACGTCGTCGGGGATGCGCACGAGGTTGGTGTCGGCGGCGTGCAGCGCGACGCGCTCGGCGAAGGAGCCCCAGTGCGTGAACCCGGGCTGCTGCTGGTCGGGGCACACCTGCGCGTCACCCGCGCGGCACCACGGGCAGCGCCCGCAGCCGCAGACGAACGGGACCGTGACGCGGTCGCCGACGGCGAACCGCTCGACACCCGCGCCGGTCTCGACGATCACACCGGCGAGCTCGTGGCCGGGCACGTGGGGCACGGCGATGTCGTCGTGGCCGGCCCACGCGTGCCAGTCGCTGCGGCATAGACCCGTCGCCCGCACCTCGACGACGACGCCGCCATCGGGTGCGACCGGGTCGTCGACCTGGCGCACCTCCAGCGCCTCGCCGACGGCATCCATCACCACAGCACGCATTCGGGCCCTTTCGTCCCCTTCACGCTAGCCGCTGTCGCGGAGCGACCAGCAGACGAATGCCGACGTGGAGCTTCGCGGTGCTACTATTTGGGCATACGCCCAAGGTGTTTGACCAAACACCTCCTGCGGCGGCCGACGCGGACGAACGGATGCCTCATGCTCTTCACCCTCACGGCCTGCCTCTTGGTCGCGCTGGTCCTCATCCTCATCCCGATGGTTCCCGGCGGCCTCGTCGACACCCGCGACTTCCGCGAGCTCCCTCGCTGGCAGTTCAACGCCTTCAACGTCTTTCTCACCTCGCTCGGAATCGCCAGCTTCGTCGTCGCGGGGTTCGCGATCGCCCACGCCCCCTGGGTGTTCGTCGCCGCGCTCATCCTCGCCGCTCTCTACATCGCGGTGTTCGCGCTGGACCTGGCCGGGATCTTCCCCGTGGTCACCGACCCGCTTCCCTCGCAGCTGCTGACCCTCGAGGTCATCGACCTCGCACTGGGTGGCATCCTGGTGGTGATCGCGATCGAGGGGATGCTGAGGTGACGACCGTGTCGACGAAGTCGAGGCTGATCGAGGCCGCACAGGCCGTGATCGCGGATGAGGGGTGGGCCGCCGCGACCACGAGGCGGGTTGCCGACTACGCCCAGGTGAACCCCGGACTGGTGCATTACCACGTCGGCAGCATCGAGCAGCTCCGCCGCGAGGCCCTCCTCGCCGGTATCGACTCCTTCTTCTCCGGCTCGATCGCCGCCCTCCCCGAACCCGACGCCCCCGTCGGGTCCTGGGTGCGCTCTCTCATCGACCTCGACCTCGACGGCCCGGAGCAGACGCGCTCGGCGCGCCTGCTCCAGGAGTCACTCGTTCTCGCCGGGCGGGATGCCGAGCTGCGCGACCGCATCGCCACTCTACTGGTGACGCACCGGGAGACGATCGCGGGCGTGCTCGCCTCCCGCGGTGTCGCCGATCCGGACGGCGCCGCATCCACGATCTCCGCGCTCGTGGACGGCGCCCTGCTGCATCGGATGCTCGACCCGAGCCTTGACCTCACGCCCCTCCTGGCGAACGTCGAGAGGATGCTGGGCGCACGGCATCCCTGATCGGCGCCCCGTGCGCCCACGGCGTCGAACGTGCCGTCACGGTGACTCGCGCCGTCTGCCTCACGCAGCGGCAGTCACGGCATCCGCGTAGGCGCGCGTCGCGCGGACGAAGAGCATCAGCCAGGCGAACAGCAGGCCCGCGATGATCAGCTCCGACCCGGTGAGGTTGTAGTAGTCGATCGGCACCCAGAGTGCGACGGCACCGATGATCCCGACGACCACGAGCACCGAGAACACCGCCATGTCCCGGCTGATCCCAGGAACGAGCGTGAGCAAGCAGCCGACCAGCACGCCGAACACGAGGACCATGCCGGATGCCGCGCCGACATGCACCGGGAAGGCGACCGCGTCCGGGACGAAGCCGGCCACGATGAGACACAGACCGATCACGGCGAGCAACCAGGCGAAGAGCCGCGCGCGGCGCTCGGCCGTGTCGACGTGCGCGCGCAAGCCGATCTCGAGGTCGTGGGCGACGAAGTTCGCGAGCGCCGTGATGACGGCACCGGTCGCGATGAGGGCGGAGTTGAACTGGTAGCCCGCGTAGCCGGACTCGTTGCCGAGCTGGGAGAAGTGGAACCGCCACCAGTCCCCGTCGGACGCACTCACCATGCTGGCGAGGGTGCCGATGAACAAGACCAGAGTCGCGAGCGAGGCGACACCTGTGGAGGTGACCCGCGCGCCCGACACGGAGGCCACGTAGGTCATCGCCCCCACGGCGGCTGCAGCGAGCGCACCGGCGCCCAAGGGGTCGATCGTCAACCCGCGAAAGCCCAGCTGGAACAGCTCGGCGACGGCCACGACCACCAGCGCCGCCAGCATCATCATCGCGGCCGACAGCGCGATGAGATCGGTCGCCCGCTTCACCCGCGGCAGCCCGTCACGCCAGGCGAGGTAGCCACGCCGACGCTCGATCGCGAACGAGATGGCGAACGCCGGACCCGCGGCGACGGCGCCCAGCAGGGCGGCGATGCTGCCCACGGAATCGCCGCCGCCGAGCGGCCTCCGCTCCCCGCCCATGAGCAGGACGGTCGCACCAGCCGCGACGACCGCCGCGCCGAGGGCCCAACGGATGGCACGCGACTCGACACTGGGCGAGAAGCTCGGCGTCTCGGATGCCGTGTGATGCGCCCATCGCGCGGGGGACGGACGCCATCTGCTCACGACTCGAGCTTACTTTCGCGACCCGGGGCATCCGCCGCATCCCCCGCGCCCCCGAACTGCGGCCTCCCCCGCACACCCGAACTGCAAGGGATCGTCTGCGACACGCCGTGTCTGCGCCGCCTGGGTCGGCGCGCCTCGCGGCATCCCTTGCAGTTCGGGCACCGGGCACCGGGCACCGGGCACCAGGCACCGGGCACCGGGCACCGGGCACGGGGTCACTGGGCCGCCTCGACGCCCGGTGGGTTCGGTTCAGCGGGATGCCGAGGCCAGCACGCCGCCGTTCGACGCCCGCGGGACGAGACGCTCGAGCTGGGTCACGTGCCGTGGCTCGAGCTCGGCGAGGCTCGAGACGCCCAGCAGCTTCATCGTGCGCTCGATCTCGGTGCGGAGGATCTCGATCGTACGGTCCACGCCCGGGCGCCCGCCGGCCATGAGACCGTACAGGTACGCCCGGCCGATCAGCGTGAACTTCGCGCCGAGCGCGACCGCGGCGACGATGTCGGCGCCGTTCATGATGCCGGTGTCGACGATGACCGTGGCGTCCTTGCCGACCTCGCGGACGACCTCGGGCAGCAGGTGGAACGGGATCGGGGCACGATCGAGCTGGCGCCCGCCGTGATTGGACAGGATGATGCCGTCGACGCCGCGGTCGATGAGCCGCTTGGAGTCCTCCACGTTCTGCACGCCCTTGACGACGATCTTGCCGGGCCAGAGGCTGCGGATGACGTCCAGGTCGTCGTAGCTGATCGTCGGGTCCATCGCCGAGTCGAGCAGCTCGCCCACGGTGCCGCCGGTCGTCGACAGCGATGCGAACTCGAGCTTGGGGGTGGTGAGGAAGTCGATCCACCACCACGGCCGCGGGATCGCGTTGATGATCGTGCCGACGGTCAGCTGCGGCGGGATCGAGAACCCGTTGCGCTTGTCGCGCAGGCGCGCGCCCGCGACCGGGGTGTCCACCGTGAACTGCAGGGTGTCGAAGCCCGCGGCGGCCGCGCGGCGGACGAGCCCATACGAGATCTCGCGATCACGCATGACGTACAGCTGGAACCAGTTGCGCCCGTGCGGGTTCGCGGCCTTCACGTCCTCGATCGAGGTGGTGCCCAGGGTCGACAGGGTGAACGGGATGCCGGCGGCACCGGCGGCTCCCGCCCCGGCCGTCTCCCCCTCGGTCTGCATGAGCCGGGTGAAGCCGGTCGGCGCGATGCCGAAGGGCAGTGCCGAGGGGCCGCCGAGGATCTCGGTCGACAGGTCGACCTCGGCGGCGGGACGCAGGATGTCGGGGTGGAACTCGATGTCCCGGAAGGCCTGCCGGGCCCGGGCGAGCGACAGCTCCCCCTCCGCGGCGCCGTCGGTGTAGTCGAACGCCGCCTTCGGCGTCCGGCGCTTGGCGATGGTGCGCAGGTCGGCGATCGTGAGCGCGGCATCCAGTCGCCTCTTCCGCGCGTCGAGCTCGGGCTTCTTGAACCGCATGAGCTCGAGGAGCTCCGCGGGCTTGGGCAGCTGACGCTTCACGGGAGACATGAACGAGCCTTTCGGAGAATGCGGCGATGCACGACTATGGAGAGGTCTGACCTCTAGCGCACGGTATTCCACGCGCCCTAGGCTGTCAAGCGGGGATGAAAGGCGGCGCAATCTGCGATGACGGGCGACAGAGCGGCATCGCCGTGGAGACCGGTGAAGAAGGCGCGCGCCCACGAACTGGTGATCGAGGCGATCGAGGACCGGATCCTGTCCGGCGCACTCCAGGTCGGCGACGTCCTTCCGCCCGAGCGCGAGCTGTCGGCCAGCCTCGAGGTCAGCCGCGCCGGTGTTCGTGAGGCCGTGCGGGTGCTGGAGGCCCAGGGGGTGCTGCGGTCGCAGCCCGGAGCCGGGGCCTCGGCGGGGACGTTCGTCGCCGCCCTCCCCCGGGATGCACTCACGCGTTTCCTCCGCCTGCATGTCGCCCTGTCGAACTTCACCATCCAGGACGTCACCGACGCGCGCGTCGTGCTCGAGCGCGCGAGTGCGGCATCCGCTGCACGCCGCCTCGATGATGACGCGCGGGCGACCCTGATCAGTGCACTCGACCGCATGGATCAGCCGCACTCGTCCCGCGACTCGTTCAACGAGGCCGACACCCAGTTCCACCTGGCGATCGCCGAGGCCTCGGGCAGCGCGCTGTCGGCGGCGCTGACCGCCGCGATCCGCAGCGCGATGAAGGTGCCGATCCTCCGCGCCGCCGAGCGCACCGAGGAGTGGCCGGACGAGGCGCAGCGTCTGCGACGCGAGCACCGAGCGATCTACACGGCGATCGACTCCGGCGACGCCGACCGCGCCGCGGACCTCGCCGAGGAACACATCCGCCGCGCGGCATCCGTGCTGTTCGGCCTCCCCGCCGCGCCAGCACTCTGACGCACCCCGCGGGCAACGGGAAGGCTTCTCGGCCCGCTACTGAGTGGCATCCCCGTCGGGCGGGACGACGGTCCCCTGGTGGAACCGCAGGCACGGCGTTGCGGCGGCGATGTCCCAGAGGGACGAGTGGCGGCTGCGTCCCGAGGACGTGGTGATCCGGTACGTGACGAGCACGAGGTCGGGCCCCTGCTGGCGGAACTCCCACTGATCCGTCGTCGGCTGGGGCCGTCCGACCTCGTCGGCGAGCGCGGCGACGACCTGCTCCCGCGTCCACAGGGCGCCCGAACGGCCGATCTCGGCGAAGGCGGGGTGCAGAAGCGCGCTCACTCTCGCGGGATCGCGACGCACCTCCGGGTCGAGCAGCGCCACCTCGGCATCCTTCACTGCGGCCCATCGCGACGCCGCGCCGTGACGCACGAGGCGCGCGATATGCATCGGATGTCCTGCCAGCGGCCGATCCCGCTCGACGCCGTCGCGGACGAACCCGCTGCGGCGGTAGAACGCCTCGGCGCGCGGGTTGTCGTCCATCATCCAGAGGTAGGCATCGTCCGCGCCGACCGCGGCATCCAGAAGGAGCGCGCCGGCGCCCGTGCCGTACAGCTCGGCGAGCACATAGATGCCCTCGAGCTCGCGACGCACGGGGCGGTCGTCGTCGCGGCCGTCACCGGCGGTCGCCCAGCCGACGATGCGCCCGCCGCTCTCGGCGACGTGCACGTCGGTGACGTCGTCGGCGATGATCGCCGCCCACCGGTCCACCCGCGGCTCGACCCTCAAGCCGCGGAGGAACTCGTCAGGGAGCTGAGGCGCGTACGCCTCGCGCCAGGCCTGCACGTGCACCTCGGCGATGCCGCGGGCGTCATCGAGGGATGCCGGGCGCACGCGCAGATCTGAGGGCGCGGCGGACCTGATCATGCGCCCATGATGTCAAACCGAGGTGTCCCCGTCGGGAACCGCCTCCGCATTCCTTCCACGTGTTACCGTCTTACGGACAATGCTGGTAACGACGAGAGGGCTCCCTGTGAGCGTTTGGACACTCCCGGAACGGTTCGAGGTCGGCGACGGCACGGTGCGGTGGAACGTGCTCGGCGACGGCCCCCCGCTGGTCCTCTTGCACGGCACGCCCTTCTCGTCGTACATCTGGCGTGACATCGTCCCGGTGCTCGCCCGTCATCACCGGGTCTACATCTGGGACATGCTCGGGTTCGGGCAATCGACCCGCACCGCGCCGGACGTGAGCCTGCGGAAGCAGGCGACGATCTTCGTCGCGCTCCTCGAGCACTGGGGTGTCTCCTCACCTCGGGTCGTGGCGCACGACGTCGGCGGCGCGGTGGCGCTGCGCGCGACCCTCCTCCACGACGTGACGTTCGAGTCGCTCACCCTCATCGACGCCGCCACCGTGAGCGGCTGGGGTGCCGGCGGGTTCTTCCAGACCATCCACCAGCACCCCGGTGTTTTCGCGTCGCTCCCCGACTGGGCGAGCGCCGCCCTGATCGACGCCAAGATCAGATCGGGCAGCCACCTCGGCCTGCGCGCGGAGGCCCTGGCCGCGTACACGGGCCAGTGGGCGGGCGTCGAAGGGGCGCGCGCGTTCTACCGGCAGTACGCCCAGGGCGGCGAGGACGACACCGACGAGCTGCAGGACAGACTGCGACTGCTGGACATCCCGCTCCACGTGATCTGGGGCGAGGACGATGCGTGGCTCGACCTCGACTACGCCCGGCGACTCGTCACGGCGCTTCCCGATCACACACGGTTCTCGATCATCGACGGAGCCGGACACATGGTCCCGGAGGACCAACCCGGCGAACTCCTCCGGCTGCTGGACGCATGACCGCCGTGCCGTCCGCGGTCCCGGTGGAACTCCGCCCTGTCGAGGAGTTCTGCAACAGCGCGACCCTGCTGCACCACACCGACGCGCTCGCGACCGCGGAATCCGGGCGAGAGTGGCTCGTCGAGCACGGATGGGACGGTGCGATCACCCCCGAGCGACTCGCCGCGCTGCGCGACGCCCGCGAGGTCGTTCGCGCGTTCCTCACCGACCGCACCGACCCGGCAGCACGGTCCGAGCTGAACCGACTCGCGCACGTATGTTGCGGGAGTCCCTCGATCGACGACGACGGTCAGCTCGCACTGACGCCGCCGGCGACACACGAGCACTCGCCGGCAGCAGCCGCGGTCGGGGCGCTGTTGCTCCACGGCCTGTCCGGGTCGGGGCGACGGCTCAGGACCTGCGCCTCCGACGAGTGCCGATGGGTGTTCTACGACAGTTCGCGATCACAGACGCGGACCTGGTGCGACATGAACACCTGCGGCGCGCGGAGCAAGATGCGGCGGTACCGCGATCGCCTCACGTGATCCCGGCGCGAGCCCCTGCCGCGACCCCGTCGAGCACCGGCGCCACGGCCGGAGCGATGGAGGTCCCGGCGAACACGCGCCGACGAGCACGAAGAGGAGGACGAGGGCGATGTGCCACGGCGAGATCGCCCCTCAGCGGGCGATCAGCGGGCATCCCCACGATCGGCGGGCAGAACGTCGGAGCGGGCATCCCTCCTCGTCTTGACGAGACTCGCGATGGTCGCGACCGCGACGGTGGCCAGGATGAACAGCAGCGACAGCCAGATCGGGATCTCGGGGATGATCGTGACGTGCTCGCCGCCGTTGATGAACGGCAGCTCGTTCTTGTGGAGCGCGTGGATGAGGAGCTTCACACCGATGAAGGCGAGGATCACGGCAAGACCCTGGGCCAGGTAGACGAGGCGCTCGAGCAGCCCGCCGATGAGGAAGTACAGCTGGCGCAGGCCCATCAGCGCGAACGCGTTCGCCGTGAAGACGAGGTACGCCTCCTGCGTGAGGCCGAAGATCGCGGGGATCGAGTCGACGGCGAACACGAGGTCGATGAAGCCGATCGCGACGATCACCAGCAGCATCGGGGTGGCGAAGCGGCGACCGTCCTTCTGCACGGTCAGCTTGTCGCCGTTGTACTCGTCGCTCACCGGCAGCACGCGGCGGACGAAACGCATGAACCTGCCGTCGGCCGGGTCGGACTCACCGTGCGCGAAGGCCTGACGGTAGGCGAGGAAGAGCAGCAGGGCGCCGAACAGGTAGAAGACCGACGCGAAGTTCTCGATGAGGGCCGCACCGACGGCGATGAACGCCCCGCGCATGATCAGGGCGATCACGATGCCGATCATCAGCACCTTCTGCTGGTACATCTTCGGCACCGCGAAACCGGTCATCACGATGAGGAAGACGAACAGGTTGTCGATCGACAGGGCCTTCTCGGTGAGGTATCCGGCGAAGTACTCGCCGCCGTATCCCCACCCCGAGACCAGCCCGACACCCACTCCGAACAGCAGCGCGAGACCGATGTAGAAGGCCGACCAGCGAGCCGACTCGCCCACCGTCGGTTCGTGGGGTTTGCGCACGTGCGCGAAGAACTCCCACACGAAGAAGGCGATGGTGACGGCGATCGTGATGATCCACACGAGCGGCGTGATGTTCACAAGGTTCTCCCGAAGAATGGCGTGACGAGGTCGACGCCAGAGTCTCCTCCATCCCGCATCGGGACCGGGCGGTCCGGGCCGCGTCGCGACCGTATTGACGAACCGTCCGTCTCGGAGTACTCCCCCTGGACTGGTGTCACATTAGGGCACTCCGGGGGCGCGAAGCTGAGAGGGGACCGGATGGCGAGTCGCATGACGCTACCGGGCGGGCACGCGCCGAGCGCGCAGCATTCCCCATGCGATGAGCAGCGCCGTGACGACGACGCAGATCGCGCCGAACCAGGCGGATCCGATCTCCACGATCACCGGGACGCTGAAGGCGGTGAGCAGGCCGCCTCCGAGCAGCGGCTCATAGGTCAGCTGCTTGTAGCCGTAGGCGCGCGCCGCGGTCGTCTCGCGCGCCGGATCGGCCATGTCGGCGAGGATGAAGCCGGTCGCGACGTTGCCCTGCGACTGCCCGTAGTCGGCGAGGGCGTGCTCGAACCAGTCCACGCGATGGATGCGCGGCCCCAGCCACAGCATGCCGATAACGCTCCACCCGAACGCGATCGCCGTGAGGATCACCAGGCTGGGGATGTTGGCCCCCAACGCGGCGAGCGACATGGTGCCGATCGCGGAGGCGATGAGGATGTCGAGCGCGAGGCCGGTGATGTCATTGACCGTGCGCCGTTCGACGAGCTCTTCACGGTGTGTCGCCGTCAGCAGCAGCTGGACGAGGAACCCTCCGATCACGGTGAACGGGAAGAGCGGGAAGTTGTCGAAGACGTCGGATCCGAACAGACGCGCGGTCAGACGCAGCAGTTCCAGGATGACGATGCCGACCGCGACCGCGAGGGCGATGGCCCCGAAACTGCGACTGACGGACCCCAGGCCGACGTCCTTCTCGCGAGTGTCGCCGCTGTTGGGCCGGATGTCGCGCAGATCGATGGCGACCTTCGTCACCGGACGCGTGCGTGCGACGTCGATACGCGGATGCCGGATGCCGTAGTTCACGAGGAGCGAGCCCCCGACCACGCCCGTGATCATGCTGATCGTGGCGAGCCCCAGACCGACGTCGATGACCTCCGGCGCTCCCGCCTCCTCGAGGAGGCCCCCCATGCCGGCGATGGTGCCGTGTCCGCCCGCGAACGAGAGCTCGAGGATCGAGCCGGCGGCATCCGGCAGCCCGAAGAAGGGCGTCAGGATGAAGGCGACCGCGAGTGCTCCGAGGGCGAACTGGCCGAACGAGAAGACGCTCCCGAGGATCACGTGCGGCGCGGACTCCCGCCAGATCGTCCGCACCGAGGGAAGGCTCTTCCCGATCATGATGCCGGCGAAGACGATGTTGATCATCAAACCGGGGAGCCGGACGAGCACGTCCATCACCTGATCGGGAAAGAGGCTCCAGGTCCCCGTGACGGCGCCGAGCACCTGCGGGCCCAGAAAGAGGATCAAGAACCCCGCGATCACGCTCGCCGGGATGTAGAGCCTCTCCAGGATGCCCACGTAGCGCCGGACGGCGATCGCCAGGATCAGCGTGATCCCGAGGAAGACGAAAGCGAGCGCGATCCACTGGGCATCCGAGTATTCGCCGAACATGAGCCCAGTGTGGCGCACCTCGGAAGCCGTGACGAGACGCACGACACACCCCGTGACCCGGCGCCGCCCCGTACAGGGGCGACGCCGTCGTCCGGTCTCAGCGCTCGATGCTCACCACCGGCGACGCAGGCGGGAGACGAGCACCACCCCCGCACCCGTCAGCACGGCACCGCCGAGCAGGAGCCCCCAGGCGAGCTGACCGCCCGAAGACGCGAGTCCCCCGCCCACGGACCCCGCCGTCCCGGACGTCGCACCGTCGCCCGCCGTCATGACCGTGACGGCGTGACGCAGCTCGAGGGTGCCCGAGGTGAGAACCACCTCGTGCGCGCCCGGCGCGGCATCCGTCGGGACGATCACGGACAGCTCGACGGTGCCGTCCGCGCCCGTCGCCACCTCGGCGAGCCGGATCGGCTCGGAGTGCAGCCACACCTGCACGGGCGCCTGCGCGGGCAGGCCGCGAGCCGTCA
>CANSLE010000023.1 GCA_947647645.1 uncultured Microbacterium sp. | reverse complement strand
GGCGGGGCCTCGTCACGGCGCTCGCCGCCCGTTCGGACGCCCGAAATGCTGGCAATCGCGTCGCCGCCCGCCGGCCGCCGCGGCGTCGCCGGTACCGTGGGGTCCCGTGAGCGTGAGCCCCGAGCCGACCCAGAAGGACCGCCGCCGCTGGGCGCGCTATCTCGCCGACGAGCGCGCGGAGGCGCAGGTCTACCGCGACCTCGCCGAGCGTCGACGGGGCGAGGAGCGGGAGATCCTGCTCGCACTCGCCGAGGCCGAGGGCCGGCACGAAGCGCACTGGGTGGAGCTGCTGGGCGGCGAACCCGCACGTCTGCCGTCGCCGGGGGCCGGATCGCGGATGCTCGGCTGGATGGCCCGCCGTTTCGGCTCGATCTTCGTCCTCGCTCTGGCTCAGAACGCCGAAGGCCGCTCGCCCTACGAGAGCGAGCCGTTCGCGACACCTCGGATGGTCGCCGACGAGAAGATCCACCGCGAGGTCGTGCGCGGTCTGGCCGCCCGGGGGCGCCGGCGACTGTCGGGGACCTTCCGCGCCGCGGTCTTCGGCGCCAACGACGGGCTCGTCTCGAACCTCGCCCTGGTGATGGGGATCGGCGCGACGGGAGTGGGAGCGCAGTTCGTGCTCTTCAGCGGTGTGGCGGGTCTGCTCGCCGGCGCGCTGTCGATGGGCGCGGGGGAGTACGTGTCGGTGCGGTCGCAGCGGGAGTTGCTGGATGCCACGGAGCCCAGCGACTATGCGGATCATGTGCTGCCAGATCTCGACCTCGACGCCAACGAGCTCGCGCTGGTGTATCGCGCCCGGGGGATGGACGAGGCGCAGGCGCTGGCGCAGGCACGCGAGGTCGTCGCCGCGGCGCAGGCTGCGGATCGCAGCGAGCCCTACCGACTGGCCGCCTCGGCGCCCGCCGATCATGAGGTCGTCGGCAGTGCGCTCGGCGCCGCGTCATCCAGTTTCCTCTTCTTCGCCTCCGGCGCGATCATCCCGGTGCTGCCCTGGATCTTCGGGCTCAGCGGACTCCCCGCGGTCGTGCTCGCCCTCCTGCTGGTCGGTACGGCCCTCACCGCGACCGGCGCGATGGTCGGCCTCCTCTCGGGCGCTCCGCCGCTGCGCCGGGGGCTGCGTCAGCTCGCGATCGGATTCGGAGCGGCCGCCGTCACCTACGCTCTGGGTCTGCTGTTCGGCGTCTCGGCGGGGTGAGGCCGTCCGTGATTCCACGTCTGGCTCGGAATCTGGTACTGTCGATCTTCGGTTGCGAAACCGAAAACCACCTGCGCGGGTGGCGGAATAGGTAGACGCGCTAGCTTGAGGTGCTAGTGCCCGTATAGGGCGTGGGGGTTCAAGTCCCCCCTCGCGCACAGAACGAAGACAGCCCCTCACCAGGGATTTCATGATCCAGGTGAGGGGCTGTCTCGTTCTCACGCGACCCACGACGCCCTATCTGCGCGGGTTCGGGGTCGCCCGTGGTCGCCGCAGCCGACGCGCCGCGGCCAGAGGTGACCCCGAACTCAGAGGCAACGCCGAACATCGCTAGCGTGGAGGCATGTCCGCCTTCGATGCCCCTGAGCTCGCCGAACTGCCGGAGGTCGCCCGTGTCGCACGCGACCTGATCCGCTTCGACACCACCAACTTCGGCGAGGGGCGCTCGCACGGTGAACGGGAGGCGGCCGAGTATGTCGGCGCTTACCTCGAGTCCCTCGGGCTCGCCCCCGAGTACTACGAGCCCATCCCGCGGCGGACGAACCTCAGCGTGCGCGTCCCCGGCCGCGATCGCGACAAGCCGGCGCTCGTGCTGCACGGCCACCTCGATGTGGTCCCGGCCGTCGCGGACGACTGGAGCGTCGACCCCTTCGGCGGTGTCGTCAAGGACGGCATGCTGTGGGGGCGCGGTGCCGTCGACATGAAGGACATGGACGCCATGATCCTCACCTCGGTGGCGGAGCTGCTGCGCGCGGGGGAGCAGCCCGCCCGCGACCTCATCGTCACCTTCTTCGCCGACGAGGAGAACGGCGGGGTGGAGGGCTCGCAGCTGGTCGTCCGTGACCGTCCGGAGTGGTTCGCCGGGGCCACCGAGGCGATCAGCGAGGTCGGCGGCTACTCCATCCCCGTCGGCGACCGTCGCGCCTACCTGCTGCAGGTGGGGGAGAAGGCGCTCGTCTGGCTCCGCCTGCGCGCTCGGGGCACCGCCGGTCACGGCAGCCGCTTCCATCCCGACAACGCGGTCACGCGCCTGTCCGAGGCGGTCGCGGCCCTCGGGCGTTCGGTCTGGCCGCTGGAGCTCACCGCGACCACCCGGCAGACCGTCGACGGCCTCGCCGCCCTGTGCGGCGCCGACCCCGCCGATCCGGATGCCGTGGCGGACGCCACAGGCCCGGCATCCGGCTTCCTCCGCTCCACCTTCCGCACGACGGCCAATCCCACGGGCCTGGTCGCCGGCTACAAGCACAACGTGATCCCGGATGCCGCGGTCGTCACCATCGACGTGCGGACGCTCCCGGGGCAGGAGGAGCGGGTCCTCGCGGAGATCCAGCGCATCGTCGGGGATGACATCGAGGTCGAGATCTCGCACCGGGACATCGGCCTCGAAGTGCCCTTCCGCGGCGAGCTCGTGGACGCGATGGTGGGCGCGCTCCAGCGGCACGATCCGGGTGTGCCGGTGTTGCCCTATCTGATGGGCGGCGGCACCGACAACAAGGCGCTCGCCGAGCTCGGCGTCGCGGGATACGGTTTCGCCCCGCTGCGGCTTCCCACGGATCTCGATTTCACCGGTATGTTCCACGGTGTGGACGAACGCGTCCCCATCGACGCGTTGGTCTTCGGGCAGCGCGTGCTCACCGATCTGATACGCACGTACTGAAAGGCCCCCATGCACCTCCTCGAGGCGATCATCCTGGGACTGGTCCAGGGTCTCACCGAGTTCCTGCCCATCTCCTCCAGCGCCCATCTGCGCATCATGGGCGAGTTCCTCCCCTCTGCCGAAGACCCGGGCGCGACGTTCACCGCGATCACCCAGATCGGCACGGAGCTGGCCGTGCTCGTCTACTTCTGGGGCAGGATCGTGCGCATCATCACCCGCTGGGCCCAGTCTCTGACGGGCAAGGTGGCCCGCAACGACGCCGATGCCCGCATGGGCTGGATCGTGATCATCGGCACCATCCCCATCGGCATCGCCGGCTTCCTCTTCCAGGACGTCATCCGCGGCACCTTCCGAAACCTCTGGCTCGTCGCCGTCGTGCTGATCGTGTTCGGTCTGCTGCTCGGCGCGGCCGACGCGCTGGGACGGCGGACCCGCACCGACAAGGACCTGACCTACGGCCACGGCCTCTCGCTCGGTCTCGCGCAGATGCTCGCGCTCATCCCCGGTGTGTCGCGTTCGGGTGCGACCACCACGATGGGTCTCGCGCTCGGCTACACGCGCCCGGCGGCCGCAGAGGTGGCGTTCCTTCTCGCCGTGCCCGCCGTGTTCGGCAGCGGGCTGTACGAGCTGCTGAAGGCGATCAAAGACCCGGGCGAGCAGGTCTACACCATGTTCGAGACCGGCGTCGCGACGGTGGTCGCGTTCGGAGTCGGCCTCGCCGTCATCGCCTTCCTGATGCGCTACCTCAAGCGCGGCAGCTTCCTGCCGTTCGTGCTCTACCGGCTGGGCCTCGGCGTCGTGCTCATCATCCTGCTGAGCGCCGGGGTGCTCCAGGCCTACTGATCAGGAGCGGCGGGGGTCGTCACGACCGGGCCTACCGGGGCCCTCGCCGCTGCCCCCGTGCCGCAGGTACCGCTCGAACTCCTGAGCGATGGCGTCACCCGACGCCTCGGGCGAGTCCCAGGTGTCGCGGGTCTGCTCGAGCTGGTGGATGTACTCCGTCATCTCCTCGTCGTCCGACGCGGCGGCGTCGATCGACGCCTCCCACGCGAGCGCCTCGGCCGGCAGGGCGCCACGGGCGACGACGGCGCCCGTCAGCGCCGTGACCCGATCGAGCAGTGCGAGGGTCGCTTTGGGTGACGGCGTGTGCCCGGCCACGTAGTGCGGCACGCTCGCCCAGAGGGCGGCGGTCGGGATTCCCGCGTCCTCCGCGGCCGCGGCGAGGACGGTGAGGATGCCGGCGGGACCCTCGTAGGTGGGCTTCTCGAGACCGAGGGTGGAGCGCAGGCGCTCGTTCTCGCTCCCGGCGAAGACCGAGATCGGGCGCGTATGCGGCACGTCGGACATCATCGAGCCGAGAGCGATGATGCCCGTGATGTCCTCGCTGAGCGCGGCATCCACCAGCTCGGCCGCAAACGACTGCCACGCGCGGGCCGGCTCGACGCCGGAGAGCACCCACAGTCGTGTGCCCTCGCTGGGATGGAGGGGGCGCCAAAGCGTGGCGTCGGGCCAACTGAGCGTCCGCGAACCGTCCGCATCGAGCGTGATCTGCGGGCGCGTGTACTGGTAGTCGAAGTAGAGCTCGGGATCGACCGAGAAGACCTCGCGATAGGCGCCGGACTCGCGGATGTGCGCGGCGGCGGCCGAGGCCGCCTCGCCCGCGTCGTTCCATCCGTCGAAGGCCACGATCAGCACGCGGTTTCCGAGTTCGTCCACTCCGCCCCTCTCGCACGGTGAATCGATCCCTCAACGATACGCGCCGGGGCCCTCGACGGGGTCGTGCGCCCGCGCGTCGCACCGGCGCGGGACGGCGCTGCCCGGGTGCGTCGGTAGCATGGACCGATGAGTTCCGCCCTTCCCGTCGCCGTTCTCTGGGACATGGACGGCACCCTCGTAGACACCGAGCCGTATTGGATGGAGGCGGAGACCGCCCTCGTCGAGAGCTTCGGCGGCTCGTGGAGCCACGAGCAGGCGCTGACCCTCGTGGGGCAGGGCCTGGAGACCTCCGGCGCGATCCTTCAGGATGCCGGGGTGCGGATGTCGGTGCAGGACATCGTCGACCACCTCACCGGGGAGGTCACGCGCCTGCTCGCCGAGCGGGGCAGCCCCCTGCGGCCCGGCGCCGCGGAGATGCTCGCCGCCCTGCGGGAGGCGGGCGTGCGCTGCGCCCTCGTCACCATGTCGATGCGGCGGATGGCGCAACAGGTCGTCGCGCCGTTCGCCGACGTCTTCGAGGTGATCGTCGCCGGCGACGACGTCACACGCCCCAAGCCCTTCCCGGACGCCTATCTGCAGGCCTGCCAGACCCTCGGAATCGCCCCCTCGGACGCGGTCGCGATCGAGGACTCGCCCACCGGCGTGCGCGCCGCCGTCGGCGCCGGCGTGACGACGATCGGCGTGCCGCTGATGGTCTCGCTGGTCGGGGCCGGGGCCCACATCCTCTGGCCGACGCTCGCCGAGCGCACGCCCGACGACATCGCCGCCGTCTACGCGGCCCACCGCACAGGAGAGCACGCATGACCACCCCGACCCCGCTCGTCGACCTCCGCCCCAGCGGCCCGTTCCGACTGGGTGATCGCGTCCAGCTCACCGGTCCCAAGGGGCGCCTGCACACTGTGACGCTGCGCCAGGGCGGGGAGCTCCACACCCATCACGGTGTGCTCCGACACGAACAGCTGCTGGGCCAGCCCGACGGCTCGGTCGTCACCAACTCCGGCGGCCACGAGTACCTCGCCCTGCGCCCCCTGCTGCGCGACTTCGTCATGTCCATGCCGCGCGGCGCGGCGATCGTCTACCCGAAGGATGCCGCACAGATCCTCGCCTCGGCCGACATCTTCCCGGGGGCCACGGTCGTCGAAGCGGGTGTCGGCTCCGGCGCCCTGTCGATGTGGCTCCTGCGCACCATCGGGCACGAGGGGCGTCTCCTGTCCTTCGAGCGTCGCGACGAGTTCGCCGAGGTCGCCCGCGCCAACGTCGAGACCTTCTTCGGCCACACGCCCGACGGGTGGGAGGTCGTCGTGGGCGACCTCGTGGCGGAGCTTCCGGACGCGGTGGCGCCGGCATCCGTCGACCGCGTGGTCCTCGACATGCTGGCGCCGTGGGAGTGCATCGACGTCGTCGCCGACGCCCTGACCCCCGGCGGCGTGGTGCTCTGCTACATCGCGACCGCGACCCAGCTCAGCCGCGTCGCGGAGTACCTCCGCGGGACGGGTCTGTTCACCGAGCCGGAGGCCACTGAGACGATGGTCCGCGGCTGGCACGTCGAAGGGCTCGCGGTGCGCCCCGACCACCGCATGGTCGCGCACACGGGGTTCCTCATCACCGCGCGGCGTCTCGCGCCGGGCGCCATGGCGCCGGACGTGCGCAAGCGTGCGCTGAAGAAGCCGAGCTACGCCGACGAGGACGTCGAGCTCTGGACGCCGGGCGCGGTCGGCGACCGGCAGATCACGGACAAGAACCTCCGCAAGCGGGTCCGGGAGGCGCAGCGCGCGGCGGACGGTGCGCGCCTGGCCGCGACGGACGCGACGGGCGCCGGGGAGCGCTCCGCGGACGACGTAGACTGATCCGGTGCGCCGGATCCCTGCTGCCCTCGTCGTCGTCGGCCTGTCGGCCCTGACCCTCGTCGGCTGCGCGTCCGCGTCTTCGACGGCCGCCTCGTGCGACCGACCGGGGGACTCGTCCGGCGTGCTGAAGACCGTGAGCGTCTCCGGCGTCGTCGGCGCCCCCGACGTGAAGATGAGCGCACCCGTCTACGTCGACCACACCGTCACCGCCGACGAGACCGTCGGTTCCGGTCTGCGCGTGACGTCGGACATGCAGGACGTGCAGTTCGCGATCACGATCATGAGCGGCCCCACCGGCCAGAAGATCCTCAGCTCGGGCACCCAGGTCACGCCGCTGTCGAAGTGGCGCGAGCAGTACGCGGGCCTCGCAGAGATGATGACCTGTGCCACCGAGGGTTCACGGATCCTCGGCGCCGTGCCGGCGAGCGCGCTCTCTCCGGCGGCGGCGCAGGGGTGGGGGCTGAAGGGCAAGGACGCGGTGGTCGTCGCGATCGACCTGCAGCGGGTGTACCTCGCTGCGGCCGACGGCGTCCCGCAGTACAACGACCGTCGGGGCATGCCGTCCGTCGTGCTCGCACCCGACGGCACGCCGGGGGTCATCATCCCCGATACCGCCCCGCCGTCCGAGCTCGCCGTCGAGGTCCTGAAGAAGGGCGACGGCCCCGCGGTCGGCGACGGCGACCGGATCCGCATCAACTACACCGGGGTCACGTGGGCCGGCCGCAAGGTCTTCGACTCGACGTGGCAGAAGGGCGCGTCCGCCGCGGTCACCCTCGATGCGGTCGTTCCCGGCTTCGCGCAGGCCCTCAAGGGTCAGACCGTCGGCTCGCAGATCCTCGTGGTCATCCCACCCGCCCTCGGCTACGGCGACAAGGCCAGCTCCTCGATCCCGGGCGGATCGACCCTCGTCTTCGTCATCGACGTCCTCGGCGTCGACACGCCCGCGACCCGCTGACGCGCGCGCCGCGCGGCAGCGCCGACGGCCCACAGCCGGCGCCTAAGATTGTCGCGTGCCCACCGAGACTTCACGTAGCGCCCCCGAGGAGCGTCTCGTCAACCTCGTGGTTGCGCTCATGGCCACAGAGCAGGGGCTGACCAAGGACACGATCCTCGCCTCGGTCGCGGGATATCGGGAGCAGAGCAGTGCGGGCGCCTCGAAGGACGCGCTCGAGAAGATGTTCGAGCGCGACAAGGAGAATCTGCGCTCTCTCGGCATCCCCGTGGAGACCATCGGCGACTACGCCGATCCGGACGATCTGCGCGAAGCCCGCTACCGCATACCGACGGCCGAGTACGAGCTGCCGGCGGACATCGAGTTCACCCCCGCGGAGCTGGCGGTCCTGAACCTCGCCGGCGGCGTCTGGAGCGAGAGCTCGATGTCGGCGGATGCCCGCAGCGGCCTCCGGAAGATCCGTGCCCTCGGCATCGACGTGGACGCGCCCATCATCGGCTACTCGCCCCGCGTGAACCTGCGCGAGGCCTCGTTCGCCCCGTTGCAGCGCGCGATCGAGCAGGGGAGGGTCGTCGAGTTCGCCTACCTCAAGGCCGGTGAGGAGACGGCCCGGGTGCGTCGGGTGCAGCCGTACGCGCTCGTCGAGTACGAAGCGCGCTGGCATGTGTACGGCTTCGACCTGGGCCAGGAGGACGTGCGCACCTTCCTCCTCTCGCGCATCGTGTCGGACGTCGCGATCACCCGCACCGGCTACGACCTCGCCCTCCGTGAGGGCGCGGGGGAGCGGGCGCTGAAAGGGCTGGCCACCCTCGCCGCGCGCCAACAGGCGCTTCTGGAGATCGACCCCGGCACCGAGGCGGCGCTGCGTCTGACCCGCCGCGCCACGCCCGCCGAGCAGGGGATCCGCGTTCCCTACGTCGACGTCCACATCTTCGCCGACGAGCTGGCGTCCTACGGCCCCGAGGTCCGTGTGGTCGAACCCGCGGAGCTGCGCGACGAGGTCATCGACCGTCTTCAGCGCGCTCTGCGCCTCCACCGCGACGCCCCGACGGAGGAGATCACATGAGCGCACGACGCAAGCCGCTGCTCGCGACCGATCGCGCCGCGCTCATCCTCCAGCTCGTGCCGTATCTCATCGGCAAGGGCGAGGTTTCTCTCACCGAGGCGGCCGACGAGTTCGACGTCACCGTCGAGCAGATGCGCGCGATGGTGGAGAAGCTCACGGTGATCGGATTGCCCGGCGACGGGGGTTTCTGGCAGATGGCGAACGACCTCTTCGACATCGACTGGGATCTGCTCGACGCGCAGGACCTCATCGTGATCACCAACACGGTCGGGCTGGAGCGCACTCCGCGGCTGACGGCCCCCGAGGCGGCCGCGCTGCTGGCGGGGCTGCGCGTCGCGGCGACCCTTCCGGGTGTCGGCGACAGCGGGATCGTCCAGGGTCTGCTCGCCAAGCTCGCGCGCGGAGCCTCGGGCGTCCCCGCCGACGTGATCGTCGCACCCGATGCCGTCGACGACGTGCGCCTGACCGTCGCACGGGCGCTGCGCGAGCGCGTCGCCGTGGCGTTCACCTACCAAGCCCCGGATGCCGAGGCCACGACGCGCACGGTGGACCCCATCAAGGTGCACATCGCGGGCGGTCAGTGGTACCTGCAGGGGTGGTGTCACCTGCGCCAGTCGATGCGCACCTTCCACCTCGACCGCGTCTCCGACGTGCGCCTCACCGACATCGTCGGCACCCACGGCGAGGACGTGGTGCCGGCCCTGTTCGAGGGGGCCGCCGGCGATGTGGAGGTCGAGGTGCGCTACCGTGCGTCGGCCGCGCCGCTGCTGGCCGACTACGTCGTCGTGGACGAGCCGGACGCGGGTGACTCGCGGCTACGGGCCGCCCGCGTGCGTGTGGGCGACGCCCGCAGCCTCAAGCGGGTGGCGACCCGACTGGGAGGGGACCTCGAAGTCGTGTCCCCGGATGCCGCGCGTCGCGCGACAGCCGCCTGGGCCGAAGCGGGGCTCGCCCAGTACCGCTGAGCCCATCGGCGGAGGCGACAGGTAGACTGACCTGCAACCCCACACCCGAGGAGACCCTCATGCTCGGAGGCTTGACCGGCTGGCACCTGCTGGCTCTCGTCATCATCATCCTGCTTCTGTTCGGGGCGGCGAAGCTCCCGGCGTTGGCCAAGAGCGTCGGTCAGTCCGCTCGCGTCTTCAAGGGCGAGATGAAGGCGATGAAGGAAGAAGACGTGACGTCCGCGACGCCGCCCGCCCCGCCGGCGACCCCCGGCACCGGCGCGAGCGCCGCGGCGACGACGGCCGAACCCGGCGCGGCCGACCCCAAGCCCTGACCCGGTGGCCACGGTCGAATCGCCGCGCGTCGGCGAGGACGGCGTGCCCCGCCGCGACCGACGGATGTCGCTGGGGGAGCATCTGAAAGAACTGCGGAGACGGTTCGTCATCGGCGTCATCGCTCTCGTCGTGGGGATGATCGTCGCGTTCGTGTTCACCGACCAGATCATCTGGGCGATGACCGAGCCGATCCGCGCGGTCGCGGAGCAGCGGGGCAAGGATGATGTCGTCACGCTCATGTACCAGAGCATCACCGGCCCGTTCGACATGCGCCTTCGCATCTCGCTGGCCGTCGGTGTCATCATCTCCGCGCCGGTCTGGCTGTGGCAGTTGTGGGCGTTCCTGGTGCCCGGCCTGTCCCGTAAGGAGATCAAGTACACGGTGGGCTTCGTCTCCGCGGCGATCCCGCTGTTCGCCGCGGGGGTCTTCGTCGGCTGGCTGATCATGCCCCATATCGTCGAGTTGATGGCCTCGTTCACGCCGCAGGGCGCCTCGAACATCTACGACTCGAAGTACTACTACGACTTCGTCTTCAAACTGCTCCTCGTCGTCGGCGTCTCGTTCGTGCTGCCGGTGTTCCTCGTCGCTCTGAACCTCGCCGGTGTGATGAGCGGAATGGCCATCCTCAAGGGGTGGCGGGTGGCCATCCTCGTCGCGTCGATCTTCGCCGCGCTGGCCACCCCGGCCGCCGACATCGTGAGCATGCTGCTGCTCGCCGGCATCCTCACGGTTCTGTTCTTCGCCGCCGCGGGACTGTCCGTGCTGTTCGACCGCAGACGCGCGAAGCGCGAGAAGGCGCTCGGGCTGAGGCTGTGACCGATCCCGCCTCCCGGTACGCCCAGGCTCAGACCCGCCAGGCCCACCCCCTGACCGCCGCCTTCGCGGACGAGCAGCGCTTCGAGCTCGATCCGTTCCAGATCGCCGGGTGTCATGCGCTCGAGGAGGGCAGGGGAGTCCTGGTGGCGGCGCCCACCGGAGCCGGCAAGACCATCGTCGGCGAGTTCGCGGTGCATCTGGCCATGCGTGAGCCCGGCGACAAGGCGTTCTACACGACGCCGATGAAGGCACTGTCGAATCAGAAGTTCCGCGAGCTGCAGGAGGTCTACGGCGAGGACGAGGTCGGCCTGCTCACCGGCGACACGAACATCAACGGCAATGCGCGCGTCGTCGTCATGACGACCGAGGTGCTGCGCAACATGCTCTACGCGGACTCCCCGGCGCTGCGGGGCCTGCGATACGTGGTGATGGACGAGGTGCACTACCTCGCCGACCGCTTCCGGGGAGCCGTCTGGGAAGAGGTCATCATCCACCTGCCTCCGCGGGTACGGGTGGTGTCCCTCTCGGCGACGGTCTCGAACGCCGAGGAGTTCGGCGACTGGCTCGACACGGTGCGTGGCGACACCGCCGTCATCGTCTCGGAGACGCGTCCCGTCCCGCTCGAGCAGCACGTCCTCGTGCGCGGAGACCTGCTGCCCCTGTTCGACGACCGCGCGGGCGTCGCGACGGCGCAGGTGAACCAGGAGCTCATGCGTCTGCGCTCCGTTCGGGGCTCGAGCGTCGACAGCAACCGTCGCGCGCAGGAGTACCGCTCCCCGCGTCATCGTGGTGGCGACCGTGCCGGCGCGCCGCGCCCGAACAAGGGCGGACAGCGTCCGTTGCGCGGGAACCCGCAGCGGCTCGAGCGCATCGATCGTCCGCAGGTCGTCGAGCTGCTGGCCCGCGCCAACCTCCTCCCCGTGATCTTCTTCATCTTCAGTCGTGCCGGCTGCGAGGGCGCCGTGCAGCAGGTCCGCCGTTCCGGCGTGCGGCTGACCGACCGGGAGGAACGCGACGAGATCCGTCGCATCGTCGACAAACGGACGATGTCCCTGCCCGACGAGGATCTGGCGGTCCTGGGCTTCTGGGAGTGGCGGGAGAACCTGGAACGCGGCATCGCGGCCCACCACGCCGGGCTGCTTCCCGCTTTCAAGGAGATCGTCGAGGAGCTGTTCCAGCGCAAGCTCGTGAAGGTCGTCTTCGCGACGGAGACCCTCGCCCTCGGTATCAACATGCCGGCCCGTACGGTGGTGCTGGAGAAGCTCGAGAAGTTCAACGGCGAGGCCCGCGTCGCGATCACCTCGGGGGAGTACACGCAGCTCACGGGTCGCGCGGGGCGCCGGGGCATCGATGTCGAAGGCCACGCCGTCATCCAGTGGAGCGAGAGCCTCGATCCCCAGGCGGTCGCCGCTCTCGCCTCACGACGCACCTATCCGCTGAATTCCAGCTTCCGCCCGACCTACAACATGGCGGTCAACCTGATCGACCAGTTCGGCCGGGCCCGGGCTCGCGAGATCCTCGAGTCGTCCTTCGCGCAGTTCCAGGCCGACCGGGCCGTCGTGGGCCTTGCGCGCGAGGTCAAGGAGGCCGAGGAGTCGCTGTCCGGCTATGCGCGCTCGATGACGTGCGATCGCGGCGACTTCGCCGAGTTCGCGCGGATGCGGCGCGAGCTCACCGACCTCGAGCGCAAGGGGGATCGCTCCGGGCCGCCGAAGGTACGCCAACGGCGTCAGGAGCAGATCGAGACGCTGCGACGCGCTCTCAAACGGCATCCATGCCAGACCTGTCCCGACCGCGAGAAGCACGCGCGGTGGGCGGAGCGGTACGGGAAGCTGCGGCGGCACACCGACAAACTGCGCCAGCAGATCGACGCCCGCACGGGAACGGTCGCTCGCGTCTTCGATCGCGTCGTCGACGTGCTCGCGGCGCTGGATTACGTGTCCGTCGACGCCGAGGGCGTCACCAGTCTCACCCCGGCCGGGGCCACGATGAAGCGCATCTACGGCGAGCGCGATCTGCTCGTGGCCGAGTCGTTGCGCACGCGGATCTGGACCGATCTGGATGCTGCGGGGCTTGCCGCCCTCGCGTGCAGCCTCGTGTACGAGCCGCGCCGGGACGAGAGCGGACCGGGGGAGCACGGTCTTCCGCGCGGCGCGTTCCGCAGCGCGCTGACGGCCACCCAGGAGCTCTGGGCGCGCCTGGACGATCTGGAACAGGATCATCGCCTCCCCGGCTCGGCGGCGGTCGCGACCGGGCTCGCTCAGGCGATGCACTCGTGGGCGCGCGGGGCAGGCCTCGACCGTGTCCTCCAGGAGGCGGATCTCGCCGCCGGTGACTTCGTCCGCTGGACGAAGCAGACCATCGACCTGTTGGACCAGCTGTCGATGGTCGCCGATCCCCCCATCGCGACGACCGCTCGCGCGGCGTTGGATGCCGTTCGTCGCGGCATCGTCGCGTACGGCTCCTACTGATCACCGTCGCCTAGGCTCGTCGGGTGCCCGTCCGTTCGCGTCCGTCCGCCCGAGGACCGAAGCCCCTGCTGCCGCTGTGGGCGGCCGCCGTCGTCTCGGCCGCCGGCGGCCTCGTCCTCACCCTCGCTTTTCCCGCGCTCTCGTGGTGGCCGGTCGTCTTCGTCGTCGTGCCGCTCGCGCTGGTCAGCCTCATCGGTCGGCGGGTCGGGGGAGCACTGCTGGTGGGGCTCCTCTTCGGCGCGGGACTGTTCTTCGTGAACTTCTCGTTCACGGCACGCTACCTCGGGCCGGTGCCCTGGCTCGCGCTGTCGGGACTCGAGTCCGTGCTCACCGGTGCGATGGCGGTGCCGATCGCGCTCGCATATCGCTGGCTGCCTCGCATGCTTCCCGGCACCGGAGGGCGTCTGGTGGCGCTCCCGGCGCTGGTGGCGGGCCTCTGGGTCAGCCGTGAGGAGCTGCAGGGGACGTTCCCGTACGGCGGCTTCCCGTGGACGCGCCTCGCCGTCACCCAGGCCGACTCTCCGCTCGTCGACGTCACCTCGTGGGTGGGGATGAGCGGGCTGTCCTTCCTCATCGTGTTCGCGTGCGCCGCCGCCATCGAGGCCGTGCGACTCGGCGTTGCCCCGCGCCTGGACGTGGGACTCGTGCGCGCACTACCCGCGGCGCTCACGGCCGTCCTCTTGTTTGTGTTGCCGGCCTTTCCGACGACGGATGCCGGGAGCATCCGCGTCGGTGCGGTGCAGGGCAACGGACCCGCGGGGTATTTCGACCAGCGTGCCGCCTATGACGTCTTCCGCGCCCAGCTCGCCGCGACGCGGTCGATCGAGGACCAGCATCTCGACGTGCTGCTGTGGCCGGAGGGTGGCATCGACGCGGATCCGATGTCCAACACCTCCGTCCGGTCCGCCCTCGACGCTCTCGCCGAGCGGGTCGGCGCCCCGCTCCTGGTCAGCGGCGCGACGCAGCGCGGCGACCAGTACTTCAACTCCTCGCTGCTCTGGAAGGCGGGCGCCGCCAACCCGGTCGCGCTGTACGACAAGCGCCATCCCGTGCCGTTCGGCGAGTACGTTCCGAACCGCTCGTTCTACACCATGCTCGCGCCGGATCTGATCGGCCTCATCCAGCGCGAGTACACACCGGGGACCGCGACCCCGATGTTCGACGTGAAGGGCGTCGGAGTGGGCCTGGCGATCTGCTTCGACGTCATCTACGACGACGTCATCCGCGAGGGTGCCCTCGCGGGGGCGCAGGTCTACATGTTCCAGACCAACAACGCGGACTTCCGCGGCACCGACGAGAACCTGCAGCAGCTCGCCTTCGCCCGCATCCGCGCCGTGGAGTCCGGGCGCGCCGTGGTCAACCTGTCGACCGTGGGAACGAGTCAGGTCATCGCTCCGGACGGGCGCACCATCGACGCGCTGCCCGCCGACGAGCCCGGCGCGATGGTCACGGACGTGCCGCTGCGCACCGGCCTCACACCCGGCATCCTTCTCGGCGACGTCGTGCAGACGCTCCTCGGGTGGGGCAGCGTGGCCGCCCTGGCGCTCGTCGGGCTCGTCGTCCGACGTCGTGCGCGCACGCCGAAGACGCCGACCCCGTGAGGGGCCGGCGTCGAAGCGGGGGGCGAGTGTCAGGCGCTGAGTCGAGCGTCACCCGCGGCGCCGCGGCGGGCGCGCAGCAGGGCGAGACGCTCTTCGAGCAGCTCCTCCAGCTCGGGAACGGTGCGGCGCTCCAGGAGCATGTCCCAGTGCGTTCGGGGGGCCTTGTCGCCGGAGTGGTCGACCTCGACGACCGAGTCGCCCACGCGGCGCACGGCCTCGGCACCGCAGGTGCGGCACTCCCAGGCCTCGGGAAGCTCGGCGTCGGCCGCGAAGGTCATCACGGTCTCGCGTCCGCACTGTGTGCAGACGTAGGTGTGGTTGGCGCGCTCATGGAACACGACGCCTTCCTCGCTCTGTAGGCTGGAGGCGCCGAGTCGGATGCCGCGCAGGCTGCGATCTGCCATTGTGTGGTCCTCTCGTCGTTTCAGGTATAACGCTCTCACCTGTGTGCATCATCCGAACGGCCGCGCTCCATACCCCTTTCACAGGGGATGCTCAGTCCGGATCAGGACCGTGCCGCGACCGCCGTCAGCGCGATGTCGGCACGGTCGGTGACGAGGCCGTCGACCCCGAGGTCGAGCAGGCGATCCATCTCGGCACGGTCGTTGATCGTCCATACGTGGACCTCGACGCCGGCCGCGTGGGCGGCGCGCAACAGGGCGGTGGTGACGATCCGGACGGGGCCCTGCCGCTCGGGCACCTGCAGCGCGTCGATGCCGCGCAGGGCGCGTGCGACGAGAGCGCTGGAGCCGGTGGACACGG
>CANSLE010000022.1 GCA_947647645.1 uncultured Microbacterium sp. | reverse complement strand
CTCGCCTTCGTGTTCCACCTGCTGATCCTCAGCCACGTCCTGCACTTCGCGACGCAGCAGCAGCTCTCCGACACCTACCGCTCGCAGCTCGCCGCCGGGACGGCCCCGGTCAGCGAAGGCGACTTCGAGGACGTCCTCCTCGCCGACGGCGTCCCGGTCGGCATCATCGACATCCCGCGCCTCGGCGTGCACGAGGTGATCGCCGAGGGGAGCTCCTCCGGTGTCCTCGCGGGTGGTCCCGGTCACCGCCGCGACACGGTGCTCCCGGGCCAGGTCGGCGTCAGCGTGCTCATGGGGAGGGCGGCGGCATTCGGCGGTCCGTTCGGTCGGCTGCAGTCGCTGCAACCCGGAGAGACGTTCGAGATCCGCACCGGGCAGGGACTGAACACGTTCGAGGTCCTCGGTGTCCGCTACGCGGGCGATCCCACCCCGCCCGCACCGGTCCGTGGGGAGAGTCGGATCATCCTCGTGACCGCCCGCGGCGCCCCGTATGTGCCGACGGGCGTCGCGTACGTCGATGCCCGACGCGTCGACAAGGGGCAGCCGGCCGGTGCCCGCCAGACGACGCCCGTGACCCTCGCGCCGTCGCAGGCGGCGATGGCCACCGACATCACCACGGTGTGGGCGCTCGTCTTCGCCCTCCAGTTCCTCGTCGCCGCCGAGATCGCCGCCGTCTGGGCGTTCCGTCGCGTGGGCGCTCAGAAGACGTGGATCGTCTTCGTCCCCGTCCTGCTGCTCGCGAGCGTGTTCGCCTGCGATCAGCTCGTCCGCCTTCTGCCCAATCTCCTCTGACTCGGAGCCTCGCCATGACTGACGACGTCGACCCCGCCGCCGCCCACCCGGTGCCGACGGTGCGTGCCGAGCACCGCGCGCAGCATGCGCGCGGGGCTCGGTTCCCCGGACGACAGGCGGGGCGTCCGCCGGCCGTGGGCGACGCGGCAGTGTCGCTGCTGCCGGCGTCGCAGCTCGAGGCGCGGTCCATCTCCGCGTGGTTCGGCGACCACCAGGTGCTGCACGATGTCTCCCTGCGGATGCCCGCGGGCCAGGTGACCGCGCTCATCGGCCCGTCGGGCTGTGGCAAGTCCACCTTCCTGCGCATCCTCAACCGCATGCACGAGCTCGTTCCCTCGGCATCCCTCGCCGGCGAGGTGCTGCTCGACCACGACGACATCTACGACGCCGGCCACCGTCTCGTCGACGCCCGCAAGAAGATCGGGATGGTCTTCCAGAAGCCCAACCCCTTCCCGGCGATGTCGATCTACGACAACGTCGTCGCGGGGCTCAAGCTCGCCGGCATCCGGACGAGCCGCGGCGAGAAGGACCTGCTCGTCGAGACGTGCCTGACGAAGGCGGGGCTGTGGCGCGAGCTGAAGGACCGCCTCCGTGCGCCCGGCGGCGGCCTGTCGGGCGGGCAGCAGCAGCGGCTGTGCATCGCGCGGTCGTTGGCGGTGAGGCCGCGCGTGCTTCTCATGGACGAACCGTGCTCCGCGCTCGATCCGACCTCGACGCGCGTCATCGAGGAGACGATGACCGAGCTCGCCCGCGAGGTCACGATCGTCATCGTCACCCACAACATGCAGCAGGCGCAGCGGGTGAGCCAGCAGTGCGCCTTCTTCCTCGCCTCGCAGGGACAGCCCGGTCACATCGTCGAGCACGGCGACACCGACGCGATGTTCTCCTCTCCGATCGATCCCCGCACGTTCGACTACGTCAACGGCCGATTCGGCTGAGCGCGACACGAGAGCGCGCGGGACGGCGGGGGTTCGCGGGGCGCGGCGCACACGTCGTCACATGGCTCGGGGCGCATGCAGCGGTCCCTAGGATGGGGTGGTGGGCGCGGCATCCGAGTGCCCGTCGACATGTCTTCAGGAGTTCCACACGTGGCGCTGATCGTCCAGAAGTACGGCGGCTCGTCCGTCGCCGACGCCGAGAGCATCAAACGGGTCGCCAAGCGCATCGTCGACGCGCGACGGGCGGGGCACGACGTCGTCGTGGCCGTGAGCGCGATGGGCGACACGACCGACGAGCTGATCGATCTCGCGTCCCAGGTCGCGCCGATCCCGGCGCCGCGTGAGCTCGACATCCTGCTGAGCTCGGGTGAGCGCATCTCGATGGCGCTGCTGGCGATGGCGATCCACTCGATGGGCTTCGAGGCCCGCTCGTTCACCGGCAGCCAGGCCGGCATGATCACCACCGCTGACCACGGCTCCGCCCGCATCGTCGACGTGACCCCGGTACGTCTGCGCGAGGCCCTCGACGAGGGGGCCATCGTCATCGTCGCCGGCTTCCAGGGCTTCAACCGCGACACCCGTGACATCACGACGCTCGGCCGTGGCGGCTCGGACACGACCGCCGTCGCGCTCGCCGCCGCCCTCGAGGCGGACGTCTGCGAGATCTACAGCGACGTCGACGGCATCTTCACCGCCGACCCCCGCGTCGTGCCGAAGGCCCGCAAGCTCGACGTCGTCTCCGCGGAGGAGATGCTCGAGCTCGCTGCCAACGGCGCCAAGGTGCTGTACATCCGCGCGGTGGAATACGCCCGCCGTCACGGCGTCATCATCAACGCCCGCTCCACGTTCAGCTCCGGCCGCGGCACCTTCGTGCTCGGCCCCGGCATGACCGTTCCCGAAAGCCTCGCTCCGGACAGCACAGAGGAGTCCCGCATGGAAGAGCCCATCGTCGCCGGTGTCGCCACCGACCTCGGCCAGGCCAAGATCACCGTCATCGGTGTTCCCGATGTCCCCGGCAAGGCCGCCGAGATCTTCACCGTGATCGCGAAGTCCGGCGCCAACGTCGACATGATCGTCCAGAACGTGTCGGCCGCGGCGACCGGACGCACGGACATCTCCTTCACGCTGCCCAAGTCGGATGCCGCGACCGCCCTGCGGGCGCTTGCCGCCGAGCAGGCGGGCATCGGCTTCGAGAGCCTCGTGCACGATGACCAGATCGGCAAGCTCTCCGTCGTCGGCGCCGGCATGCGCACCCACTCGGGCGTCTCGGCGACGCTGTTCGAGGCGCTGTCGACCGCGGGCGTGAACATCGAGATGATCTCGACCTCGGAGATCCGCATCTCCGTCGTCCTCCGGGGCGACGAGCTCGCGCAGGCCGCGCGCGTCGTGCACACGGCCTTCGGGCTCGACAGCGACATCGAGGCGACGGTCTACGCCGGCACCGGTCGCTGACGCCGCCGCAGCCGCCGCGGACGCGGCATCCCGCCGGGCCGGCGATAGAATCTCTCAACCCCACTTCTCTCGCAAGGATCCCTCATGACCCGCATCTCTGACTCAGGACTGAACGTCGCCGTCGTCGGCGCCACCGGACAGGTCGGCACGGTCATGCGCGAGATTCTCGCGGAGCGCTCGTTCCCGATCCGTGAACTGCGCCTGTTCGCCACCGCTCGCTCCGCCGGCACCGCCGTCGAGTTCGGCGGCGAGACGATCATCATCGAAGACGTCGCCACCGCCGACCCGACCGGCATCGACATCGCGCTGTTCAGCGCGGGTGCGACCGGCTCACGCGCGCACGCACCGCGCTTTGCGGAGGCCGGCGCGGTCGTCATCGACAACTCCAGCGCCTGGCGCATGGATCCCGACGTCCCGCTCGTGGTCAGCGAGGTCAACCCGCACGCCACGGTGAACCCGCCCAAGGGCATCATCGCCAACCCGAACTGCACGACGATGGCGGCCATGCCCGTGCTCAAGCCGCTGGATGCCGCCGCGGGCCTCGAGCGGCTGATCGTCAGCACCTACCAGGCCGTGTCGGGCTCGGGCCTCGCCGGCGCGCAGGAGCTGCTCGGTCAGGTCGAGGGCGTGCTGGCCCAGGGTCACACGCTGGATCTCGTCCACGACGGGTCGGCCCTCGACTTCCCGCAGCCCGAGAAATACATCGCGCCCATCGCGTTCGACGTCATCCCGTTCGCCGGCGCCCTCGTCGACGACGGCGACAACGAGACCGACGAGGAGAAGAAGCTCCGCAACGAGAGCCGCAAGATCCTCGAGCTGCCCGACCTGCGGGTCGCCGGTACCTGTGTGCGCGTCCCCGTCTTCACCGGCCACTCGCTCTCGATCCACGCGGAGTTCCGCGACGACATCACGCCGGAGCGGGCGCGCGAGATCCTGGCATCCGCTCCCGGCGTCGTCCTCGAGGAGGTGCCCACGCCGCTGCAGGCCGCCGGCAACGACCCGAGCTACGTGGGGCGCATCCGCGCCGATCAGTCCGCGCCCGAGGGCAAGGGCCTCGTGCTGTTCATCAGCAACGACAACCTGCGCAAGGGCGCCGCGCTCAACGCCGTGCAGATCGCCGAACTCGTCGCCGCGCGCCTGGCCGCCCCCACCGCCTGACCCCTCGCGGAATTGGGCGGGGGGAAAGAACCGCAAGAGTTGACGGTGGGCGGATGCCGCGCGTCGCCGAGACCGGAGAAAACGGCGCCTAGACTGGATCATTGTGAGTGAACCCGTCGACGTCGTCCTGATCGGCGGTGGCATCATGAGTGCCACCCTGGGAACCCTGCTGAAGCAGCTCCAGCCCGACTGGAAGATCGTCGTGCTCGAGCGCCTCAGCGATGTCGCCGAGGAGTCCTCGAACGCCTGGAACAACGCCGGCACCGGGCACGCGGCCCTCTGCGAGCTCAACTACATGCCCGAGGCGAAGGACGGCTCGGTCGATCCCGTCAAGGCGATCGCGATCAACGAGCAGTTCCAGCAGAGCCGCCAGCTCTGGGCGAGCTTCGTCGAGCGCGGCATCCTCGACGCTCCCTCGACCTTCATCAACGCGACGCCGCACATGACGTTCGTGCGAGGGGAGAAGGACGTCGCCTATCTCAAGAAGCGCTATGAGGCGTTGAGGACGCAGCCGCTGTTCGAGGGGATCGAGTACTCGGAGGACTCGCGCGTCATCAACCAGTGGGCCCCGCTGCTCATGCAGAAGCGCAAGAAGACCGACGGGCCGTTCGCGGCCACGCGCGTTCCGGCCGGCACCGACGTCGACTTCGGTGCGCTGACGCGCCAGCTCTTCTCGCACCTGGCCGATCAGGGCGTCGAGATCGTGACGAACCGCGAGGTCCGAAAGCTCCGGAAGAACCCCGACGGCACATGGAAGGTGTCCTACCGCCACACCCTCGGGCGCACGCCGGGCAGCTTCTCCGCCCGTTTCGTCTTCGTCGGCGCCGGCGGCTGGGCCATCAAGCTCCTGCAGTCCTCGCGCATCCCCGAGATCTCCGGTTACGGCGTCTTCCCCATCGGCGGACAATGGCTCAAGACCTCGAACCCCGCGATCGTCGCCCAGCACAAGGCCAAGGTCTACTCGCAGGCCTCGGTGGGCGCGCCGCCCATGTCGGTGCCCCATCTCGACACCCGTGTCGTCGACGGTGAGGCCTCGTTGCTGTTCGGTCCCTTCGCGACCTTCAGCCCCAAGTTCCTCAAGCACGGGCGCATCACCGACATCGTCGCCCAGGTGCGGCCGGGCAACATCGGTCCGATGCTGAAGGTCGCCATCGACAATCCCGGGCTCCTCAAGTATCTCGTCGGTGAGCTGCTGAAGAGCCACAAGCGCAAGGTCGACTCGCTCCGGGAGTTCATGCCGACGGCGACCGCAGAGGACTGGGAGCTGCTGCAGGCCGGCCAGCGCGCACAGGTCATGAAGAAGGACCCGCAGAAGGGCGGTGTGCTGCAGTTCGGCACCGAGGTCGTCACCTCTGCCGACGGCTCCATCGCCGGCCTGCTGGGCGCCTCGCCGGGTGCCTCGACGGCGGCATCCATCATGTTGGGGCTGTTGAAGACCTGCTTCCCCGATCGGATCTCGGAGTGGGAGCCGGAGCTGAAGGCGCTGATCCCGAGCTACGGCTCGACGCTCAACGGCGACCCGGCGACCGCCGACGCCTCCCTCACCGAGACGGCCGCCGCCCTCGGCATCAATCGCTGAACCGTCGGCGCCCGCACCCGCTATGGCCAAGCTCTACTTCCGCTACGGAGCGATGAACTCCGGCAAGTCCACGGCGCTGCTGCAGGCCGCGTTCAACTACGAGGAGCGCGGCCAGCACGTGCTGCTGGCCAAGCCCGAGATCGACACGAAGGGCGCCGATCAGATCTCGAGCAGACTCGGCGTGGAGCGCCAGGTCGACTTCCTCATCGCCCCGGATGCCGATCTGCGTGCGCTCGTCGCCGAGCACGCGGCCCGCTACGACGGCCCCGTCGCATGCCTTCTGATCGACGAGGCGCAGTTCCTCACCCCCGCCCAGGTCGACGACCTGCTGCGGATCGTGGTGGACGACGGCATCCCCGCCCTCGCCTACGGCATCCGCACCGACTTCCAGACTCGGGCGTTCCCCGGGTCGGCGCGGCTGCTGGAGCTGGCCCACAGTCTCGAGGAGTTGAAGACCATCTGCCGCTGCGGGCGGAAGGCGATGTTCAATGCGCGTCTCGTCGGCGGCAGGTTCGTGTTCGACGGCGATCAGGTCGCGATCGACGAGCTCTCGCACGAGAAGGTGACCTACGAGTCGATGTGTGCGGAGTGCTACCTGCGCGAGTCCGGCGGCCGCCTCAGCTGATCGGGCGTGTCGCGTTCGCACGGCGGCGGGGCAGCGGCACCAGCATCGAGGTCGTCCGCCGGTACTCGGCGTAGGCGGGGTATCGGGCCGCGGAGATCGACTCGGTGAACACGGTGGAGCCGATGAACAGCACGGTCAGCAGCACCGGCCCGATGATCGTCGCGTTCACGGCACCGCCCCACAGGCCCAGGCCCGACGAGACGGCGGACGTCGCCCCGAGGGCGTAGAACGCCCACCACTGCGCCTGCTCGAAGAAGAAGTTCGGATGCCGGCTGTAGGCGAACAGCCCCTCCGTGAGGAATCCCTGCGCCGTGCCGCCGGCCTTCGCCCGGTGGAAGTCCCACTGCTGCTGATCGGCGATCGTCTCCCCGACGAGGAACCCGACGAACAGTGCCGCAATCACGCCGTCGACCGCGGTGAGCGGGGACGGATGCTGCCAGGCCACGGCCGCCGGCAGGGTGATGAGCACGAGGAGTGTCATCTGGTAGATCACGATGAACAGCAGGTTGAAGACCTGGAACAACGCCGGAGACATCCGTTTCCGCAGGATCGCCCACCGATAGTCCTCGACGCCCGTGTAGCCGCCTTTGCGGGCGAAGTTGAAGGTCAGCCGGGCGCCCCACGCGGTCACGAGCATGGCCATGAGGATGAGGCGTGCGGCATCCCGATCGGAGGCGATCGCGGACGCTGCGAAGATCCAGACGTAGGCGACGGGGACGATCGACCAGAGCCGGTCGACCCACGAGGTGTCCCTGCTGATGAGTGAGGCGATCCAGCAGAAGGCCGATGAGACGGCCGCGAGGGCGATGACGACCAGGAGGGGACCCATGATCCGAGAGTATGCCGTCGCGAGACGCCCCGGCGATTATTGCCGGCCCGTCTGGAGTGCGCTAGTGTGGCCTGACCATATAGGACGACGGGACGAGAAGCCGACGATGAGTGAGAAGACCCCCGCACGCGCGTGGCGCGTCGTGCTCGAGAAGATCGAGGCCGACCTCCTGAGCGGGGCGCTGGGGCCGGGGGATCGCCTCCAGCCGGAGCGCGAGCTCGCGGCCACCCTCGGCGTGGGCCGCTCGAGCGTGCGCGAGGCCCTGCGGGTGCTCGAGGTCATGGGGCTCATCCGAACAGCGACCGGATCGGGTCCGACGGCGGGGGCGATCGTCACCGCGACGCCCCACGGCGGTCTCGCTCAGCTGCTGCGCCTGCAGGTCGCCGCGCACGGTTTTCCGATCCCCGATGTCTATGAGACGCGCCTGCTGCTGGAGGAGTGGGCGGTCGCCCACCTCGCCGACCTCGCCGAGCCCGACCTGGCGGAGGCGCGTGCGACGCTCGCGGCCATGGCGGCTGCCGGGCTCACGGCAGACGACTTCCTCGCCCTCGACGCGCAGTTCCACCTCCGGCTGACCGATGCCGCCGGAAACGTCGTCGTTGCCGCCACGATGGCGGGCCTGCGCACGACGATCGAGAGCTACATTCGGGCCGGCGCGAGTCGCATCGCCGACTGGGAGGCGACGGCGTCGCGCCTGCGTGAGGAGCACGGGGCGATCCTCGCCGCGATCGACGCGGGCGAGGCCGCCCGCGCCCGCGACCTGGTGCGTGCGCACATCACGTCGTATTACGCCGACGCCGGCCTCCCGGCGCCGGCGACCGCGGTCTGACCGTCCGGCGTGCTGTGTCTCCGTCAGCGGGCGGGGAGCGTCGGGATGAGCGCGGTCAGGTAGGCGGCCGTGTCCTCCCAGCCCTCGACGGCCTGACAGGTCACGCCCATCGCGAGCACCGGGTAGTCGTTGCCGTGCTCGTCGAGGCGGTCGCCCACGAAGAGCATGTCGTCGAGGGGGATGCCGGTGACCTCGGCGAGCTTGCGCATGCCGTACGCCTTGTCGATGCCCCGGTGGGTGATGTCGACGGAGGTGGATCCGCCGGAGCGGACCTCCAGGTCGGGGATGCGTGCGGCCACGGCGTTGCGCAGGGCGTTCTTCTTCTCGCCGGTCGGGTCCCACGCCATCTTCGCGGCGAGAGGCGCGGTCTGTCCCAGCGCGGAGAACGTGATCTGGGAGCCGCGGTCTTCGAGGATGTCGCCCCAGGGCTCCGCTTCCCACAGTGCGAGGCGACGCGCTTCCTCCTCGACGGCCGTCAGCGCGCGGGCCTTCTCGTCCGCGGTCAGCGCGTGCGCGTAGACCGTGCGCACGCCGTCCTCCTCCAGCCGGTAGTACTGCGTGCCGCACGTGGGCATGAGGTGGAAGTGATCGAGGGTCGCGGCATCCGCGGACGGCAGGCGGTCGACGACCTGAGCCTGGAACTGCTGCAGCTGACCGCCCGAGATGATCGCGACCTCGACGTGGGAGGCGAGCTCGAGCAGCAGTTCGCCGATCCGAGGGTCGATCGCGCTCTTCGACGGCGCCAACGTGTCGTCGAGATCGAACGCGATCAGTCGGGGCGTGGTCATCGGGTGCTCCCATCCGGTGAGTGATCCGCAAGAGGCTCCGCCTGGATATCTCCAGGCGGAGCCTCTCTGCTGTCGGGGTGACAGGATTTGAACCTGCGGCCTCTTCGTCCCGAACGAAGCGCGCTACCAAGCTGCGCCACACCCCGTGGCAACCCTCCGAGTCTACCCCGGAGAACCCCGTGGTGACGAATCGAGAGGGCGATCGACTCAGACCCGGGCGCGCAGGGTGAGCACGGACGCCTCGGGGCGGCATCCGAAGCGCACGGGAGCGTAGATCGAGTGGCCGAGCCCCGCCGAGACGTTCAGAGGGACGCGGCGTCCGGCGGCGCTCCACGTGCTGAGACCGCGCGCCTGGTCGAGCGGGATGTCGCAGTTCGCGACGAGCGCGGACGGGGAGAACGGGATCCGCACCTGACCGCCGTGGGTGTGCCCCGCGAAGATGGCCTCGGCGCCCAGCTCGACGAAGCGGTCGAGGACGCGGCGATAGGGGGCGTGGGTGACGCCCACGACGAGGTCGGGGCGGTGCGACGTCCGAAACGGATGGCGGCGTCGTGCCGCGTCGATCGCGGCGGGCAGAGCCGGCAGGTCGTCCCAGTCGCGATGCGCGTCACTGACGCCGAAGGCCTCGATCCGGCGCCCGTCCGCCGTCACGACGGCCGCTGTGTTGTTCACGTTCGTCCAGCCGAGCTCGTCGGTGAAATAGGTGTCCATCGACGCGGTGTCCAGCCGCTCGATCGTATGCGGCCGCGTCGAGGGGCCCTGAAAGTAGCGCAGGGGGTTGCGGGCGGACGGGCCGTAGACGTCGTTGGAGCCGTGTACGAAGAGCCCCGGCACGCCCTGCAGCGGAGCGAAGGCGGCGCGGATGCCGGCGAGCCCCGCAGCGTGCCCGAGATTGTCGCCGGTGTTGACGACGAGGTCGGGCTGTGCCTGCTCGGCGATGCGCGCGATCCAGTCCTGCTTGCGGTGCTGCCAGGGCGCCATGTGCGCGTCGGACAGGTGCAGCACCGTCAGCGACGGCGAGCCGGCCGGCAGTATCGCGAGCTCGTGGCGGCGCACCGTGAAGAGGAAGCGCTCGATGCCGGTGCCCCACGCCGCGGCGCCGACGGCGACCGCCCCCGCCGCCGACAGGGCGGCGAGGGCGGTGCGACCGGGCGTCACGGGCGTCCGCCGCAGTTCTTTGCCTGGTACTGGACGGTGATCTGCGTGCCACGGTTCACCACGGTGCCGGCCGCCGGGTCGGTGCCGGTCACCGTTCCGTTGTCGTCAGCGGTGGGGGAGGCGGTACATTGCTGCCCCACGTTGGTGAAGCCCTGCGCCTTCAGGTTTGCGACGGCATCCGCGGGTTTGCCGCTCACGCCGGGAACGGCGATGCCCTGTCCGTTGCTGGGACGGATCGTCACCGTGGTGCCACCGGGCACACGCCCCGCGCCCGGATCCTGCTGAACGATGGTGCCCGACGCCTCGGTGCCGTCCACCGGGTCGCCGACGGTCACCGAGAAGCCGGCGGTCGACAGCGTCCGCTGTGCTTGATCGACGGTCATGCCGATCACCGACGGGAGGTCGGTGAACTGGCGCTTCGTGAGGGTCGAGTCCGGGCCCGGGAAGGCGCTGCCGCCGAACTTGGCGTTGGCGGCCCCCTGCATGGCCGGCCAGATGGAGTTGCGGATCCGGGAGAGGACGTAGCCGCTCTCGCTGTGGTCGCTGAGGAGCGCGTCGCCCTGCACGTTTCCGACCCAGACCACGGTCGTGACCTTGGTCGACGAGCCGTCCATCCAGGTGTGCAGGTACTCGTGGATACCCGTCTTTCCGAAGACCGGGACCCCGTCGCCGATCCGCGCACCGGAACCGGTCCCGCTCATGACGGCCTCGAGTGTGTACGCGGCGGTGTTGGCCACGGCTTCGCTCATCGCCGGTGCGCAGGTGATCTGCGGCGTGATGTCCTTGCCCTGCGCGTCGATCGCCTTGTCGATGGCCTTCGAGGGGCACAGCGACCCCTTCGCCGCGACGGAGGCATACACCTGCGCCATGTCGATCGGAGCGACGGCCTGGTCGCCGAGCACGTTGTATGCGTAGTTGGTCGTGTCGAGCGGGCTTCCGTTTCCGGACATCACGCCCATCTTCATGGCCAGGCGGTTGGTGCTGCACACCGAGATCTTCTCGGCCATCGTCAAGAAGCCGGAGTTCAGCGAGTCCCGGGTGAAGTTGAAGACCGTGCCCACGTAGCCGGGGTTGTTCTCGAAGTTGCCGATCTGACCGTTCCCGTTGTTTCCGGCCACGACGTTCTGGATGGTCCCGTCGCACCGGTCGACCTTCTTGGAGCCCACACGTCCGTTCAGGGTCTCGTTGACGGAGTGTCCCTGTTCGAGCCAGTTCAGCAGGCTGAAGATCTTGTACGTCGAGCCCGCCGAATGGCCGCCGCCGCCGTTCTCGGCACGCACGTTGTAGTTCACCTGAGTCGTCGCGCCGTCGACGCCTGCATCGGCGATCGAGTACGGCCTGTTCTGCACCATCGACAGGATGCGGCCGGTGCCGACCTCGACCTGGATGCCGGAAGCGCCGAGGTTCATGTAGTCCACGTGCGCCGGCACGACCGAGATGGCCTTGAGGCCCGCGTCTTGGAGGGTGGGATCCAGCGTCGTGTAGATCTTCATGCCGCCACGGCGGAGGTTCGCGGCACGCGTGTCTTCGTCGGCGCCGAAGGCGGGATCCTTGAGGAGGATCGTGCGCACGTACTCGCAGAAGAACTCGGCTCCCTTCGCCGTCTGACAGCCCTGCGTGCGATCGGTGACGTTGGGCGTGATCGGGGAGGCCTTCGCGGCGTCGTACTCCTCCTGGGAGATCTTGCCGTTGGCGAGCATGCGTCCGAGCACGTAGTTGCGGCGCTCGAGCGTCAGCGAGTACCCGTCGGCCTTGCCGTTGACCGGATTGCCTGCCTTGTCGGTGGTCGACCCGTCGGGCTTGTCGATGCGGTAGACGTTGGGGGCCTGCACCATGCCGGCGATGGTCGCCGCCTGGGCGATCGTCAGATCGGCCGCGGAGGTGCCGAAGTAGTGCTGTGCGGCGGCGCCGATGCCGTAGACGACCCCGCCGAAGTTCGTGATGTTGAGGTAGCCGACGAGGATCTCGTCCTTCGAGTACCGCTTCTCGAGCTGAATGGCGTAGCGCATCTCCTGCAGCTTGCGCTGGTAGCCTTCGGCGCCTTCGTTCGCGGTCGTCGTGGCGTAGCACGCGGCCACCTCGTCGCTGTTCGCGGCCTTGCGCTCACAGTTCTGCTGCAGCACGTTCTTGACGTATTGCTGGGTGATCGATGACCCGCCGCGGTTGGAGCCGCTGGACGCGTTGCCGGCGATGGCGCTGATCGTGCCGAGCAGATCGACGCCGCCGTGCGTGTAGAAGTTCTTGTCCTCACTCGAGGTGATCGCGTCGTACATGACGGGGTTCACCTGGTCGAAGGTGACCGGGACGCGGTTCTGGTCGTAGAACTCGGCCATCAAGGCGTCGTTGCCGCTGGCGTCTTTGCGGTACATCTCGGTCGGCAGCATCAGCGGGTCGATCTGCAGGAAGCCCGGCATGTTCTCGAAAGTGTCGAGCGCGCTGGACGCCGCGTAGCCGGAGACCGCGATCGCGGGCGTCACCGCCGCCGTCACCAGGATGCCGGCGACGGCACTCAGACCGACGAGTCCCGCAAGGCCGCCGAGCATGCCGGTGGCCGTCCGTTTGAGTTGGGGCATAGGGTTGATGGTAAGGGAAAACCCTGGGCGATCCCTCGGTGCACCGGGGCGCGCCCCCGCACGCCGCGCCGATTTCCGGGAGTTCGCATGACCACGTGGGAGTACCTCACGACCCCGCTGTTGATCCACAACACCGCCGCCATCCTCAACAACTGGGGAAAGCAGGGGTGGGAACTCGTCCAGGTCGTGCCCGGCCCCGAAGGGGGGCTCGTCGCCTACTTCAAGCGCCCCACCGGCGGCGGCGCCGCCAACGCGGGTCTCGGAGCGGCCGCGGTCGCAGCCCAGCAGTTCGGGGACGACGCGTGAGTGTGTCGGGTCGTCTCCTCGAGCTCGGTATCGAGCTGCCCTCGGTCGTGCCGCCCGTCGCCGCCTACGTTCCGGCCGTCGTCCACGGCGATCTGGTCTACACCTCGGGCCAGCTTCCGATGGTCGACGGTGCGCTCCCGGCCACCGGGAAGGTGGGGGAGGGCGATGACCTCGTCGCGGCATCCGATGCCCAGACGATGGCCCGCCGGAGTGCGCTGAACGCCCTCGCCGCGGCCGCCGACGTCGTCGGCGGCGTCGATCGGCTGACGGGTGTCGTCAAGGTCACCGGCTTCGTGGCGTCGGTCCCGGAGTTCACTGGGCAGCCGCGCGTCATCAACGGTGCGAGTGAGGTGCTGGGGGAGATCTTCGGCGACGCCGGGCGCCACGCGCGGTCGGCGGTCGGCGTGCCCGTCCTGCCACTCGACAGCCCCGTCGAGGTCGAGGTCGTCTTCTCCTTCGCCTGAGCGGTCCCTGTCGTCGACGCCGACGACGAGCACTTTCGCACGGCTGAAAATTAGGTTAGCCTCACCTAAGAGCATGATGAGAGCCGGAGCGGCGACTGTTGGTAGCGGCAGCCGCCCCGGCACCTCATCGGCTCATCGAGCGCCCGCACGTGTGCGGGCGTAGCAGCGAGTGCCGAGAGGCACTCCAACCCTACTGATTGGAGTACTCCCTCATGTCCAGGACTCTGCGAAAGCGCACGATGGCAGCCTCGATCGCCGGCCTGAGCCTCGCGCTCGTCGGGCTCGTCGGCGTTCCCGCCTTCGCCGCCACCGGTCTCAGCCCCGCGCCGGCCGTCGACGCCGCCGGTGCACGCTATTTCGTCGACGGTGACACGACCGCGACGACCGTCACCGGCCTCGCGGCGAACACCGACTACTACGTCGGCCTCTGTGCGAACACCTCCTACCTCTTCGGCATCCCCGCGTGTGCCGGTTTCCAGTCGGTGACGACGGATGCCGCGGGCTCGTTGACCGCGACGGTCGTGCTCCAGAGCAACGGCGCCAACACGCACGCCAAGGCGCCCGGACAGCCGAAGACCGTCGACTGCACCGCGACGGACGCCTGCGCGATCAAGGTCGCCACCCACGGCAGCAACAAGCAGATCGTCGACCAGAGCGTGTCGTTCCGCGTCGAGCAGTAGTCCCGCGGATCGAGGTGGGCGGCGGCGGTCGCATCTGTCGCCGCCGCCCACCTCTCTCCCGCGCGTCCGTCCCGTGCGTGCCTCCCCGGCGCTGCACCGCCATCTCCCGTCTCCACGCTCCGCACCCGACTGAGGTCTCCCGTATGCCTGCGCGCCGCCGCATCCCCGCCCTCACCGCCGTCCTCGCCCTCATTGCCGGCCTCCTCTCCGCGCTCGCGCCGTCCCCCGCCATCGCCGCATCGACCGACATCGCGTCCGGAAGCGTCCACTGGGGCATCAAAGAGTCATGGCGCAACTACATCGGCTCGGGCGTCATCATGACCGGAGGGGTCACCCGGGCCAGTGACGGCGCCTTCGACTTCCCGGTGACCGCCGGTTCTTTCGACGATTCCGGTAACGCGCTCACTCTCCGGCTGGCGGGCAGCGTGCGATTCGCGGCGTACTGCCAAGATGCGACCGCCTACACCGGCTGCCTTCTCGATTCGACGTTCTCGAATCTTCGGCTCGTGCTCTCCGCCGAGCGTCAGGAGATCCGCGGTGACTACGCCGGCATCTCCCGCGACACCCCGGGCGGGGCGATCACCCACTACGAGGACGTCGCGATCGCGACGGTCAACGCGCTGGGCGCGGTCCCGAGCGTCGAGGGCGGCCTCACCGCCTGGCCGGCGATGCCCACGGTAGCGGGGGAGGGCTTCCCGCTCTATCCCGTCGGCACCACGATGGACCCCGTGTCGCTGACGTACGCGGGCGCCGGCGGCGCCCCCGACCTCGGTGAGCACTGGAGCACGCCCGGAGCCCCCGCTTTCGCACCGGGGGCGACGTGGGTCGGTGCCGCCGACCCGGCGAGCCGTGACGTCCTCGTCGGCGCGCGTGCGCTCCACGTCGTGGAACGCGCCGCGGCGTCCGCGACCAGCCTCAGCGTCCGGGCGCTCGATCCCTCGACGCTCTCGCCCCTCGCCACGACGGAGGTCTCGTTGGCGGCGTCGGCGACGTACGCGGTGGTCAACGACCCGGCATCCGATCGCGTCTTCGTGCTGACCCAGGTGCGGACGAACGTCGGCGGCGTCCGCGGCGGCACTGCGACGCTCACGGCGCTGACCCTGACCGGCGACCGGTACGACGCGAAAGTCGTGGGCACGCTGACCGGCACCGCGTACACCCTGAACGCGATGGCCTGGAATCCGGTGGCCGGCGAGGTCGCGGTCGTCACCCAGGTCCGCGGGACGGCGGACGAGCGCTTCACCCTCACCCGCGCGGCGGGCGGGGACGGACCGCTGACGTCGACGCCGATCGTGCTGCCCGCATCGCTCACCGGCGCCCAGCGTGCGGCCGCCCTCTTCGGTGCGAACACGCCGAAGGCCGGCGGGA
>CANSLE010000021.1 GCA_947647645.1 uncultured Microbacterium sp. | reverse complement strand
ATCCGTCGCCGCGGCGGCCGCCTCGCGCATCGCGTCCCGCTGCCCGGCGGTGGGGGTGCCGAGGTTGACCAGCACGCCCGACGCCGCCCGAGCGAACGGCCCCGCCTCCCCCGGGATGTCTACCATCGCGGGAGCGGCCCCCAGCGCGAGCAGCACGTTCGCCGTGACGTTCGTGACCACCGCGTTGGTCAGGCACTGCACGAGCGGCGCGTGGGCGCGCACTTCCTGCAGCAGGGAGATGGTGGACTCGGTCAGGTGTTCCGGCGCGCGCGTCATGTGCGACATCCCTCCGCTCGTACAAACGAGATCAGGTTCGACGGGTGTGTTCTCAGCCCCGGCGGGGCACCCCGTGTCGTATCAGTGGGTTCAGCTTACGACGTTCGTGTGGCGGTGCAGGTCGATCGGCGGCCTAGCTGTGTGCGACGATCGGCTGGGTCATCGCGATGACGGCCGAGCTCATGTCGAGGCGTTCCCCATCCACAGCACCGCCAATCGCGAAGTGGACTATCATGGTCCGCATGAGACCAATTCAGTCCAAGAGTGCGGTGCTGTGGATCATCGCCGGCTCGGTCTACCTCGCGGCCGAGGCCATTAGCGCCTCCGCCTTCCCCGGCTACTCGTACGCCACCAACTACATCAGCGACCTCGGCGTGCAGGACGTCGGCACCTTCCAGGGGCGCGCCATCGACTCGCCGCTGCACGTCGTCATGAACACCGCCTTCATCCTGCACGGGGTGCTGTTCGCCGCGGCGGCGCTCCTCACGGTGCGCGGCGCCGCCTGGCGGCCGCGCACACGGGGATGGTTCATCTCGTTGGCCCTCGTGCACGCGGTCGGGATCATCCTCGTCGGCGTCTTCTCGGGGAGCCAGACCAACGTCGACAACGGTCTCGCGGCGTTCCACGTGCTGGGCGCGGGCATGGCGATCATCGCCGGCAACCTCGCCGTGATCGTGGCCGGCATCGCGCTGCTGCGCGAAGCCCCCCGCTGGCTGGGCGCCGTTTCGGTGACGCTCGGCATCGTCGGGCTCATCGGGCTGGTCGGGCTCCTCGTCGACTCCAACTCGACGGTGATCGACCTGCTGCCCGACGGCGTGTGGGAGCGCGCGGCCGTGTACTCGATCATCGCGTGGGAGCTCCTCGTCGGCACCACCGCCCTCGCGACGCGGAGCCGAAGCGTACGGCGGCGCGCATGACCGTGCGCGTTCGCTCCGTCCGTCCGACCTCGCAGGAGATCGACGAGGCCGTGCTGGATGCCGCTGCCGCCCTCGTCGCACGGCGCGGCGCTCGTGACACCTCGGTGCAAGCCGTGGCCGATGCGACCGGGCTGTCGAAGACCGGCCTGCTCCGGCGCTTCCCCTCGAAGGACACGCTCATCGACGCAGCACTGCAGCAGTGCGTCCGCCTCACCGAGGGCGTTCACGACGACGTCGCGGCGATCGAGGATGACCGCGATCGGGATGCGGCCGCCGTGAGAGGCCTGGTCGATCTCGCGCTCAGCCACCCGGGTTGGGCTCAGGTCGTCCTGGCATCCATCCCACCGATCCGTGACGAGCGGCTGCGGCCCGGGCTCGGCCGGATCGGTGATCTCGTCTCGGACATGTTCCGTCTCGACGAGACCGACGATCTGGCCCGGCGGGCGCGCGTCACCGGCACGCTCGGGGTGATCGTCACGCTGGCGCTGACCTACGAGGCCGCGACGACCGCCGCGGCGGCCCGACCCGTGATCGAGGAGATCTGCTGGTCGACGCTGGGGCAGGGGCACGGCACGTAGGCCCGCCCGATGCCTCGAGACCCCAGCGCGACCCCTGCTCATGCTCGCTGCGACGCTCGCTGTGGAGATCGGCCTCCGCCGCGGCGAGCGCGTGCACCAGCACGTCCTGGCGACCTCACTCGCAATGGTAGGTGAGGCAAACTTGCTTCCATGTCGCGCCTCCACAACCTGTCTGGCGAGCTCGGCTCAGCTGAGCAGGAAGGTCAGTACGCTTCCTACTACGCCGCGATCGCGGAGGAAGACAGGGGGCGTATCGCGCCGAATGTCACTACGTATTCGCTGCGTCCTGAGATCGGCCAGGGATCGATCGAGGTGACGCGGTTGCAGGGCGGGCTGCGCGTGGTGCGGTATGACGTGCAGTTCAAGACGGATCACCGGGTGGGATATCACTTCTCGGCTGAGCGCTTCGAGTTGGAGGCGTGTCTTGACGGCCAGTTGCGCATCGTCGAGGAAGAGGCCGGGCAGAGCGATTTGCGCCAGTTCTCGTCGTCTTTGACACCTCCGCGAGCGACCCAGGGAATGCTCGTCCATCCCGCGGGTCAGCGGTATCGCGGTGTGTCGCTGACCGGTCGTCGGGACGGGCTCTCACCGTATCTCGGCAGCGTTGGCGTGGATGCATTCACGTCGTCGCTCAAGCGACTGGGCTCGTCCCGGGGCAATGAGCTCTATTTGGGTCAGGGCAACCAGCTGCACGGTGTGCCGAATCAGCTCGCGGAGTTATTCGTATTGCGTGCGGAGACTGCTGGCAAAACACTATTGATGGAGTCGAGGGTAATGGCCGTTCTCGGACTCCTCTTCGACGCGTCTTCGAGTGAGGCAGAGCGCGGGAACACGTCTGGACTGGCTGATCATGAGGTCGCCGCGTTGCACACGGTCCCGTTGATCTTGTGGCGGGAGCGTCACGAGCTGCCGACTCTCGCCGAGGTAGCGCGGCTGCTATCGATGAGTCCGAAGCGTCTGACCCGCGGGTTCACGTCGTTGTTCGGGCTCCCCCCTCTGCAGTACCACCGCCGTCATTGCTTGGAGCGAGCGGCCGATCTGCTCATCGACACGGACTGGACGGTCGAGCGCATCGGGTCCGAGGTTGGGTACGCGGCAGCGAGCAACTTCGTGTACGCCTTCCGCCGCCGCCTCGGATGCACCCCGGCCGAGTATCGGAACACGCACTCTTAGATCTCCCACCGTTGGCCGCCAGGGCAGCGCGCGACAACCTATCCGTGATCACGTCGCTCGCTCCACATGGACGAGCCGCTTGCTCCACACCTACCTCAGCATCCCGGAGAGACGATCGATATGCGCCGCCGTTCGGCTGCGGCGACCCGCACGCTCACTCAGAGGACAGATGCATGAGACGACAGGTACCGCTGATCGTCTCCTGCACCGCGACCTTCCTCCTTCTCGCGTACTCCACAATCGTGACCGTCGCAATGCCAGTGATCGCCGCGGACCTCCAGAGCAGTTTTGGCGCTCTGCAATGGGTGATCGATGCGTACACCATCGCGCTCGCTGCGCTTCTCATCCCTCTGGGAACTATCGGCGACCGGATCGGTAGGCGCCGGATCCTCATTTGGAGCCTGATCGCGTTCGCTGTCGCGTCATTGACATGCGCACTGGCCCCGAATGTTGTCGTATTGACTCTGGCTCGACTTGTGCAGGGGATCGCCGCCGCAGCGATGTTCGCGACCACCTTGCCGCTACTGGAGTCCAGCTACAGCGGCCGAGCCAGGCACCGTGCATTCGCGATCTGGGGTGCCGTATCGGGGCTGGCCGCCGCCGTCGGCAACGTCTCCGGCGGACTCCTGTCCGCCCTCGGCTGGCGCGCCATCTTCGCCGCCGCCATCCCCATCGCCCTTGGCGCCGCCATCCTGACCGCAGCACGCATTCCCCCTGACCAAGCGACCGTGCGTGGCCGGCTGAACGTGCATGGAATGATCCTGCTCAGTACGGCTATCGGCGGGCTCGTGATCGCCACCCTCGTATTCGCCGACCACGGCATGAGTGCGACGGCGCTGCTGATGCTCGCGCTCTCCGCGATGCTGGGCATCGGATTCGTGGTCCACGAACAGCGCCACCCGGCCACGGCGATGATCGGCGCGGTGCTCATCCACAACCAGGTCCTCCTCGTCGCGATCGTCGTTGCCGCTGCGTACTATTTCGCTGCGTTCGGACCACTCCCCGCGGTCTCCTCCTGGCTCCAAGATGCACTTGGCGTCACCCCGGTAGGAACCGCGATGGTCCTCTCCGTGCAACCGGTGATCTTCTTCGCCACCTCTGCGCTTCTGGGCCCGTGGATCGGTGGACTCCAGCGGCACGTCCCATTCGCAATCGGCCTGGTGTTCTGCGGAGCCGGATGCCTCGGCTTCGCCCTCCCTGCGGCGGTGCCCGGGTGGCAGGCCATCCTGCCCGCGCTGCTCCTGACCGGGATCGGCTCCGGGCTCATCTCACCCGTCCTCCCCGCCGCCGCCATGCAAGGGGTAGCGCCTTCGCAGACCGGCGCCTCCTCCAGCGTCGTCAACGCGGCACGTCAACTCGGGATCAGCCTGGGTGTCGCGGCCGGTGCCACCGCGGTGCGCATCTACCAACCCGGACACGACCACACGCAGTGGTCGCACACGCTCATCGCCATGGCCCTCATCACCGCGAGCGTCTGCGCCGCGGCAACCGCGATCGTGCTCCTCGCTCTTCGCTGGCGTGGACGTTCTGCTCCATCGCGACGGGGCGCACGACACCGATGCGCTCGAGATCGGCGGTGACGGCCTCGGTGGCCTCACTCGTTGCCGTGCCGTCGTTCGTACCGTCGTTAGGCTGGAGGTATGGCCCTCTTCCGTAAAGCGTCAAAGCCGCTCGATGAGACGATTGATGTGAATGCTCCGTTTCTTTTCCGCGTTGAGGACGTGTTCACGATCACCGGCAGAGGCCGGCTCTTCACTGGTTCCGTTGAATCGGGCGCCGTCGCGGTGGGAGCCCCTGCGACCTTGCTCGTCGGTGACCGCATCCTGCTCGGTCGAGTCAAGCGACTCGAATCCCGGAAGCACCGCAAGCCTGTCGTGCTCAACGCCGGCGATATGTGTGCGATAGAGCTTGACGACATCGGCACCAACGATCTCCCGCTGCGTGTCTACGGTGGCCAGATGATCGTGGACAACGACGCGTTGAAAGGGGCGGTGATCCGGTCCCGTCAGACATCCGATGTTCCCTGGAGTCCTGCGTCCTGAGAGAGGTCGTCGTCTCGGAACTCCTTGGGATCCGGCTTCTCAACAGTGACCAAAAGTCATACTGAAGTGCCGAAAGCTCGACCAGAATCGCTGTGAATCGATGGTCAACGACTCCTAATATTGACTAGAGATCATAGTGACGGGAGCATCGGATGATCTATACCGTTGAGTGCAGTTTTGCGGAACCTCTGCGTGAGACCGAGTGGAATGAGTTCTACTCCGGCCGAAAGTTACCCGCGCTCGTCTCCGTCTCGGGATTTCACACGTCGCAGCGGTTCAAGGCGATCCGCTCGGGATGCCCCGTCTATCTCGCCGTCCACAACATTGATGGTCTTGATGTGCTCAACGGTGACGAATACCGCGAAAAGGGTGGAGGCAACTTCGGGCGTTGGCAGTCCGACATCACCGACTGGCATCGGAACCTCTATGACGGAGTGGATCCGGCTGCTCCGGACGTGACGACCGGCGAAGTCCTCCTTCTCACCTCGTCTGGCCCCGACGCGTTAGCTCAGCTCGGGCTCATGCCTCAGGCGATGCATGCGGTGGCGATGGAGAAACACCCCCGGCGCCGTTGGCTGGCGAGCGCTGCCGCCGCGGACATGCCCGACCTCTCGAAGTTGCCGGACGAGGTCCATCCCTACCTCCCCATGACTCCACGACTCACCTCGGCACGCACGACGGCGGGATAGCGGCAGATGCCGAACATCACCATGTACCTCGATGCCGAGGCGATGCCGTCAGAGCACGCACCGGACAGCCTCACCGCGCAGTGCACTGAAGCCTGTACCGGCACTCTTCGGGCCGCGCGCGACAAAAGTTATGGCCCTCTTGATGCAGCAACTCGATGATCTCATCACGACGCACACCGGGCACATCGCGCGAATCCGCTGTTTCAGCTTCGACAAGCAGCACATCCACGCACGCAACTAACACGTTCAGAAAGTGAGCGACGATGACGGGCCATCCTTTCCCCCACGTCACGATCGGTGACTACACAATCATCGCGCTCAGCGACGGATACCTCACCGCGAGCCTGGACATGCTGATGGGCATCGACCAGGACGAGGCGTCCGAGCTGAATCGGCGCAGCGGCACAGATGACCACTCGCCGATGCACATCAACAGCTACGTGCTGCGCGGCAACGGGCACATTGTGCTCGTGGACGCGGGGGCAGGGGGCGTCAATCAGTGGGGCAATAGGCTGAAGGAACACCTGCCCTTGGTAGGAGTGCATCCTTCGGACGTGGATGCCGTTCTGCTCACGCACGCGCACCCTGACCACATCGGCGGGCTCACCGACGGCGCCGGGCAGGCGACCTTCCCGAACGCCGAACTGATCATCGACCACCGGGAGGTTGATTTCTGGCGTGACGACGCGAACCTCGCCCATGCGAACGAACGCGCCCGTGGCAACTTCCGCATCGCCCGCAGGGCACTTGATGCCTACGCGGATCGCTTGCGTCCATCCACAGCCGGCGAAGCACTGCCTGGCATCGAGGCAATCGCGCTCCACGGGCACACCAAGGGACACACCGGCTATCTCATCGACGGGCCGACACAGAGCGCATTGTTCTGGGGCGACACGGTCCACTTCCCCTTGATCCAGACGGCGAGGCCGGAGGCTTCGGTGATCCTGGACAACGATCCGATCAGCGCCGCGGCATCTCGTCTGAAGACTCTTGACATGGCGAGTTCCGAAGACCTGCTCGTCGCCGGTGCGCACTTGAATGAGCATGGATTCGCCCGCGTAACTCGCACGAGCAACGGATACGCGATCACGGACGCGGACTGATCGAGCCCGCTGGGGCGCGTGGCGGCGCATCCGAAGTCGCCTCTGCCATCAACCAATCGGCGAACTCCTCGAGCAGATCCGCCTGCTGAGACCGCGCTCCGGTCACGAGGATGAAGTCCTTTCCGGTATCGCGCCCGGGCGGACCTAGCGCGATGAGCTCTCCCGCTCTGATCCCGTCAGCAACGTAGAGATAGGGCACCAGTGCGACACCGAGACCGGCATGCGCCGCTTCGATCAGCATCGAGAACTGTTCGAACCGACCTCCTATGGCTGCGCCCTGCAAGTCGATCTCGAACTCGCGTGCATAGTCGGGCCAGCTCTCCGGCGTGGCCATCTTGTGCAGCAACGGCAACGTGGACAAGACGGCGCTGTCCCCCCGGCGGGATGGCGCGACCAGGTCTGGCCGGCAGACAGGGACCAACGCACTGCGGAAGAGGTACCGGGATTCAACGCCCGCCCATGCCGGGTGTGTGAACGTGATGGCCGCATCGAAGATGGTTCCGCCCAATACGAACGGGGCGTTGCGGGTACTGAGATTGATCACAGTATCGGCGTGTTCGCGTGCGAACGATGGAAGCCGAGGAATCAGCCACTTGGTCGCGAATGTGCCGATCACGGCCAGTTCCAGCACGTGTTTCCGAACCGGAGTCGTCATGACCTGGAGAGTCGACTGCTCCAACGACGCGAGAAGCCGCCCCACCTCCTCGGCGTAGCGAGCACCGTGCGCGGTGAGGTCAACCCTGTTGCCACCGCGAGCGAACAGAGGCACGCGCAGGAATGTCTCTAGCCGTGCGATCTGCCTGCTGACCGCTCCCTCCGTGACGACGAGCTCCTGCGCGGCGAGAGAAAAGCTCCCATGCCGCGCTGCTGCCTCGAACGCAAGCAACGTAGATGTGCTCGGAATCCGTCTGGACGGCATCACATGTCTCCAAGAGAGTGATCTTCAGTCAAGCTTAGGCGCCAAATCTCGCACTCAATCAGATATCGATTCTGACATCGACTCTCCGCCCTTGACTTATCGTCACTCAGGCACTCGATCCGTGGAGTTAGGCGCGCCAGATGAGCTCGACGCGGTGGGCGAGGACCTCGGCGCGGTACTCCGCACGGGCCGACGTGAAACGCTTCGACGGTCTCGTCACGCGCGGCGGGCAGGTGTGGCACCGTTGAATGACCTTGTTGGCGGTCTTGGAGGAAGTCGTCAGCGCAATGGGGAGGAGACTGACTCTCTGTTGGTGGTCGTGTCGCTTTGCAGCGTGCCAAGGAGAGCGAGAGCGTCGGCTGATGTCTGATCGGTGGGGGCGTAGACCTCCATACGGTGATCAGGATTGTCGGATTGAACCCACAGGTGGAAGTCGATGACGACTTTGCCGATGAGAGAGTGATGCAGCCGCTTGGAGCCTGCGGTGCATTCGCCGACCCTGCCGGAGGCCCACATAGCGGCGAAGCTCTCATCTTTCATGCAGAGTTCGCCCACGAGTTCTGTGAGGTGTTGATCATCGGGGTGCTTGCCGCTGAGCAGTCGAAGGTAGGCGACGTAGGTGCGGGCCTCGGTGTCCCAGTCTTGGTAGGCGCCGCGGAATTTCGGGTCAAGGAAGAGCATTCGGGGAAGCGCGGGCCGGGTCGCAGGGTCTGCTGGCGCTTCGTAGGGCACATGGGGCGCTATAAGGAGGTGCCCGAGGCGGTTCCAGGCGAGCACGTCGTTGCGCCGTCCGAGCAGTACGGCCGGCCGGTCGGAGATGGAGCTCAACATCGCGACCGCGTGCGGTGAGGGCTTCTCGGTGTGTCGGCGTCTGCGTGGTTTGCGGGGGTCGCGGCGGGCGAGGTCGAACAGGTGATCGGTTTCGGTCGTGTCGAGCTGGAGGACGCGGGCGAGGGCAAGCAGCACGGCGTCGGAGGCATTGGTGCTGGCGCCCTGCTCGATACGGATGTAGTACGCGGTGCTGACACCCGCGAGTTGGGCGACCTCTTCACGCCGCAACCCGGGCACGCGGCGGCGGGTACCGTAGCCGGTGAGCCCGGCCTGCTCAGGGTCGAGGACGGCGCGACGGGTTCGGAGGAACTCGCCCAGTCCGCCGTTTGCCATAAGTCCACTCTACGAGCGGTGAGCTGACGCATCCTGTCCCTGCGAATGGTAGGAAGACAGGGCGTACGAAAAGCGGGTGTCTGGCTGGCCTCTCGCGCGCGAGTGACGCTGATGCCATGCCTTTTCCTGTCTATGCTCTTGCGCTGGCCGCGTTCGCGATCGGCACCGCCGAGTTCATCCCGAACGGCCTGCTACCCCAGACCGCACAAAACCTGGGCGTGAGCGTCGCCGCGGCGGGATGGCTGACGACTGGATACGCGATCGGCGTCGTCATCGGTGGACCTTTGATCGCCGCCGCGACCATGCGCCTGGCCCGGCACCGGGTTCTCACGATTCTGACCGTGGTGTTCGCGTTCGCGAACATCGCCTCGGCACTGGCGCCGACCCTGGAACTGGTCGTGGCCGGGCGGCTGGTCGCCGGGGCTGCGCACGGCGGATTCATCGGGCTCGCCTCGGTCGTCGCTGCAGCCCTCGTCCCCGCGGAGAAACAGGGCCGAGCGATCGCGGTGGTGTTCACCGGGTTCGCTGCATCCACCGTCGCTGGGGTGCCGCTGGGTACCCTGATCGGGCAGCACACGAGTTGGCGGGGCGGCTTCTGGCTCATCGCCGCGCTCGCTACCCTGGGGCTGGTCGCGGTACTCACGACAGTGCGCGCCGGGCACATCCCCGCGACCTCGTCGCTCCGTGACGAGATCACGGTTTTCCGACAGGGCCGCGTGTGGGCGGCGCTGTGCGCGACCGCGATCGGCTACGGCGGCCTGTTCGCCTCCTACACCTACATCGCACCGCTGCTCACCGAGGAGGCCGGGTTCCCCGAGAGCGCCATCGTGTGGCTGCTGCTGCTGTTCGGCGTCGGCCTGCTTGCCGGCAACCAGGCCGGAGGACGCCTCGCCGACCGTGCTCTCATCCCCACGATCACTGTGTTTCTGATGATGCTGGCAGCTGCCCTCGCGGTCCTGGCGATCACGGCGGGCAACCAGCCGGTCGTGATGATCTTGCTGGTCGTGCTCGGCGCGGTCGGGTTCGGGCTCGTACCCCCATTGCAGACCTTCGTGATCCGCCTCGCCGGAGCCTCCTCCACGATGCTGTCCACCGCGAACATCTCCGCGTTCAACATCGGAATCGCCGCCGGTTCCCTGCTCGGCGGCACCGTCATCGACCTCGGACTCGGCTACCGTGCGCCCAGCCTCGCCGGCGCGATCATGACCGCGATCGGCCTCGGCCTCTTCGCCCTCGTCGCCCGCACCACCAGACCCGCTACGCCGGACCAGCCAGCACCCGGAAGCACACGCACTACCTGAGCCCGCCCCTCCCGCGACCCACCGCGACCCGCACCCGAATCGAACTCGTCGCGATCGGAGGCACCACGTGGTGGCTCCTCAAGCGACGTGATGTCTAGTCCCTCGCGGGGCTGAGTCATGGTGCAGAACGCTGAGGGCGCCCGTTCTCAGCGATGCGGTGGACCAGGCCATCCACGATCAGCCGCAGACCTTCTTCGAAAGCGAGCGCGTGGTCCATCGCTGGCAGGCTGGCCGACGCCCCTGGTCTCGGGTCCGGCACGTCCGCCTGCTCCTCCAACACACTCCCCACGGTGAACCGGCTGGCTGCGTGCATCGCGAACTGGGCGTCGCGTTCCGGCACACCCGCGCGCGTCAGGAATGCCATCTTCGCGTTGATGCGGTCGAGATCAGCAGTGGGGGCAAGGCCCGCGTGCAGACGTGCTCCGTCGCGGCGCATCAGCAGAGCACGGCGGAAGCTCCTGGTGTTCTCCACGAACCACTCCCCCCAGTCGTCCTCGGGCATGGGCAACGGCGCGGTGGCGTGCGGCAGCATCGCCGCCTCGGCCATCGCGGCGAGCAACTCGCCCTTGTTCCGGAAGTGCCAATAGAGAGACGGCTGCTCGACGCCCAGCCTCGCAGCCAGACGCCGGGTGCTCACGGCGTCCAGCCCCACCTCGTCCAACAGGTCGAGCGCCTCAGAGATCACCGCATCCCGTTCCAGCTTCGCCATGTTGACAACTTATCACCGATAGGTGACGATGAGAATCCAAACCTATCGATGATAGATAAAGGTGGTGTGCGATGAAGATCCTCATCTGCGGCGGCGGGATCGCCGGGCAGGCGTTGGCGTTCTGGCTGAGCCGCTCCGGCCATGACGTGAAGGTGGTCGAGCGATTCCCCGCCCTGCGCGCGGCGGGAGCACAGGTCGACCTGCGCGGCCAGGGCATCGACGCGGCGAAGCGCATGGGGCTGCTCGATGCGATCCAGGCGGCGCGCGTGGACGAAGCGGGCGTCGCCTTCGTGAACCGGCGAGGCAAGGCCAGGGCCACGATCATGGCCAACACCTCCGGTACGGGCAAGCAGTCGCTGACATCGGAGTACGAGATCATGCGCGGCGACCTCGTCCGCATCCTCCACAACGCAGCCGAAGACCACGCCCGCCATGTCTTCGGTGTGAGCGTGGACCGATTCGAGCAGGACGAGACGAAGGTCACGGCGCACTTTTCCGACGGCACATCCGAAGACTTCGACCTCCTCGTCGGCGCCGACGGGCAAGGCTCCCGCATCCGCCGTGCGATCCTCGCCGACGGTGCCGATCCGTACTGGCGGGTCGGCATCCACATGGCGTACTGGTTCATCCCCCGCATCGACTCCGACAGCAACATCCGCGACACCTACATGGTCCCCGGCGGCAGGCAGATCATGCGCCGCAGCCACAACGCCGAAGAGACCCAGGTGTACTTCGTGCTCCGCGAGGAGTCGGCCCAGGCATCGGCCATCCACCGCGCACCGGTGGAAGAGCAGAAGCGGTTCTGGGCCGACCGGTTCCATGACGCCGGCTGGCAGACGCAGCGTTTCATCGACGGCATGCAGGAAGCCCCGTTCTTCTACTCCCAAGAGATCCTCCAGGTGCGCAACGACACCTGGTCGAAGGGGCGCGTCGTCCTCGTCGGGGACGCCGCGCACTGCGCTTCCCCGTACAGCGGGATGGGCGTGTCCGGCAGCCTCGTCGGCGCCTACGTCCTCGCCGGAGAGCTCACCCGCAACCCCGCCCACCTGCCCCGCGCGCTCGCCGACTACGACCGCACCCTCCGCCCCTTCGTCGACGAGATCCAGGCCACGGTCAAGCCCGGCCTGCTGCGCCTCGGAATGCCGAAGAGCCGACTCGCGATCAACGCCTTCCAGACCATCACTGCCCTGGCCACAGCCCTTCGCATCCCCGACCTCGTCGCGCGGTTCTCTCCCGAGGATCGCGGCGGAAGCTGGCCGCTTCCGGAGTACCCGAAACCGTGCATCGCCGGCATCAGTCCGCGCAATGAGGGGGGTTCGGCAGCATGACGGGCCTAACTTTCGCGGACGGATATGGCACTGAAGAGACTGACAACTGGTGATCGTCCGCGTATAGGTCGCCCACCACGGCCGCTACTCGACGGCCGCGAACAGTTGGACTCGAGCCGCGCAGAGTTCACGCCCATAGTTGCGCGAACACAGGTCACCTCCTCACCGATCGCGCCCATCGCCTTCGACGGGACTGTCTGAACAACGGCGTGTGGGGTCCGGCCATCGGCCCGGTGGAGATCGAGGCCTCCAGGGACCGTGACGGCTCGTTCGAGCCGGTGATCGCCCCGAGGCGGAAGCGCCGGTGGGACGGGTCAACGCGATCGAGTCGATCAACGCCCGCTACCGCCGGGCGGTCAGGGCGCGCGGACATTTCCCGAACGAGCAGACAGCGCTGAAGCGCCTCTACTTGGTGACCGGCTCGCGTGAGCGCACCGGCGGGCCCGGGCACGCTGGGTCATGAGGCCGCGTTCGGATTCGGCACCGACAGCATCCGCGACCTGGGGTCAGTTGTCGATGGACCGGTTTCGCCCGCTGAGGTAGCCGAGTGCGGCGAGGAACATGCTGATGACGACCAGGCCGGCCAGTATGGGCGTCCAGTCACCGGTGACGTCGTGGATGGCGCCGAAGGCGAGGGGACCCGCTGCGGCGACGAGGTAGCCGAGAGTCTGAGCCATGCCGGACAGGCTCGCGGCTTGGCTGTGGTGAGTGGTGCGCAGGCCGAAGAACGACAGTGCGAGGACGACGTTTATCCCCGCGGCGAACCCAAGTACGCATACCCAGGCCAGTGCGAGTCGCGGAGCGAAGTGGATCCCCGCGAGCCCGGCAGCGATGAAGAGCGGCCCTGTGACCGCGAGGAGCCGCTGGTCCCTCATTCGGGGGATCGTGACGGCGCAGACGAGGCTGGCGAGCACGCCGAGCGCGTTGAGGATGAACTGGTGGATGTTGATCTCGTAGGCACGGATCCCGGCAGCGGCTTCGATGGAGGGCAGCCACGTGATCAGACTGTAGAAGATCAGGGATTGCAGTCCCATGAACAAGGTCACCTGCCAGCCCAGCAGGCTCGCCCAAGGGGAGCGCCACGTCGCGTGATGCGCCTTCGGGAGCTCGAGTGCGATGTCTTCCTCGGAGGCGGTGAGCACGGTTCGCCTGCGCAGTTGAGGTGCGAAGACGCCGAAGCTGATAAGTGCGAGCCCCGCCCACATTCCCAGTGGGAGTCGCCATCCGAGGGCGGTCGCCCCGGCAAGCGGGGCGGCGATACCCGCTGCCACCGCGGCGAATGTCGACTGCACGGCGGAGTATCCGCCAGTGACTTGCGCGATCTTGTCGGGGAAGTCGCGTTTGATGAGCGCCGGGAGGACGACGTTGAGGATCGCGATGGATACGCCGATCAGCGCGGTCCCGATCCAGAGCAGCGCCAGTGGCGGAGTGGAGCGGGTGATGAGTCCTGCGATGAGGAGGAGCAAGCTGATCCCGATCGTGCGTTCCAGCCCGAGGCGATGAGCGATGCGCGGAGCAATGGGCGACACGATCGCAAACGCCACCAGCGGCAGACTGATCAGCGCTGACGAGAGCAGCGAGCTGATCTGGGTGGAGCGTGCGATCTCAGGCAGCACCGGCCCGACCGTGGTGATGGCCGCGCGCAGGTTGCCCGCGACAAGAAGGACTCCGATAAGAACCAGCAGTGCCGACGGGCGGATGCTCGCCCGTAGCGGATGGGCTGATACGGGCAGGGCGTCAGTGTGAAGCATCGTGTCTCTCTTGAAAAGAAGATCCGCAGATCATTCGACCGTCGTCGGCTGTGGCGTGCTGGGCACCGCCGCGATGACGAGGTTCATGGGCTCAGGGCGGGTCGCGCAGATCTGGAGCCGAGGGGGTGTGCACTCATTACTGGCGTTTCCAGTAATTCCCCGCGTGGATAGCACTGCGGGGCACACCGGCCCGGCGCAGGCGTCGGACGAGCGTATCCGTGAAAGATCGCTCCCCCGCGATGCCGACCAGGTCGGGAACCAGCGGGAGTCTGTCTGCGAGAACCATCGACGCGAATGCCTCCCCTGATGCGCTGTGCTCGCCATGCGTCGGCACAGCGACGACCGTGACGTGGTCGGCAGATCTATCTGCTCCTGTCGCTGCCGCCGTACGGGGAACGCACAGCGTTGTTGGCACGACTGACGGGGTCTCTGCCGCGACAGCGAGGGCTGCGGGAGCGCCGGCCTCATCGGCGATGAGCAGCTGCCACCGGGTGTCGGCTGAGACATGGTAGCGGCGCCCGTTGTCGATGACACCGACCGTGGACCCGAGCGGTGCACCCTCCGCCCAGGTACTGAGCGGGCTCTCGCCGTGCAGAAGGATGTCGAAGTCAATCTCGAGCGCGTCCGCGCGGTAACCACTGACCGTGAGACGTCGGCGGAGCGGACGGGTGAGCGCTGCGGCGAACCCCCACTGCGATGCTGCGCTCCACGGGTCCGTGATCATCGGCACCATGTACCGCCACGCCTCTTCCTCAGGCCACGGGATCAGTAGCGTACAGCGCTGATCCCCGCCCTGGTAACGGAAACCCTCAAGGCCGAACCCGCCCAACGTCACGCGAACCGTCCTCTCCCCGATCGGGCGACGCTCAACGAGGGTCAACTCGTGCTTGCGGCTGACGAGAGGGCGCATATCCCATGGCGGAGTGTGGCGACGATCGCCGCTGCGGAGTGAGTACATGGAGTTCACCTTTCTCGACCGGCGACGTCCATCGCCCACTTGATTAGGACACCCTAACAGCGCCTTGATTAGGCTACCCTATGCGTGAGCGTGATTGCACGCCGAGTAAGAGAGGGCAAGGATGCCGCCACGCAGGCACACCCGTCAGGACGTGATCGACGCCGCCCTGGAACTACTCAACGAACACGGCTTGGAAGCTGTCACGATCCGCGAAGTCGCCAGACGCATGCGAGTCAACGTGAACACCGTGTCCTTCCAGGTCGGAACCAAAGCCCGCCTGCTCGGGCTGATGTCAGACGCAGTACTGACACACCTCTCCCTGGAAGACCTACCCGAGGACGGGTTCCCGCGCGCGGAGGAAATCCTCCGCCGCTACCGACAAACCCTGCTCACATACCGCGACGGCGCGCGCCTCACCGCAGGCAACACACCATTCGAGGACCACACACGGGAATTCACCGAGGAGCTCGTGACCGCCCTCAGCAACGCGGGCGTGCCCGACAAGGAGAGCACACACGGCATGTGGGCACTGTTCTACTTCCTGCTCGGCATCACCCAAGAACAACAGGCCACGCAAACGCAAGCCGCCTCAGAAGAAGCCCCACCCGCCGACAGATACCCGACTCTGCACCGCCTCCACGCACATCTGTTCTCCGCAGATTTCGACGCACGCTACGACTTCGGTGTCGCCGCCATCCTCGCCCATCTCCGGCATAGCGCCTCGGCGCAAGACCGGCCGAGGGACAGCTGAAGGTTTCGGAGCCTGCCCCGGTTTCCCGGACACCTGAGTTGAGGCGATGATCGTCTCGGAA